>CALMBE010000565.1 GCA_937860165.1 uncultured Planctomycetaceae bacterium | reverse complement strand
TTGCCAAATTCTCGCAACTCGTGCCGGAATTGGCAGATCCCCAGCCGACAGAGGTTTCCGTCGAGCCCGACTTGGCGGTGATTCCCGAGCCGACCACCATCACCCCCGAGCGGATTGTTCCCGTGACTCCCACCGAGGAACTCCCCGAGGAAGAACCCCTTGCAGAAGTCGCCCAGGAATCCAAATCGCAAAACGAAGAAACTTTCGAGATCGAATCGGTCACCTTCCACGGGATTACGCCCGGGATCTCTTTGCTGAGCGAAGTCCTCTCGGATTGGGGCAACCCACTCACCGAAGATAAAATTGCCGGAACTCTTACCTATAAACTCGATGGCCTCGAGTCGGTCGAATTGAAAGTCGCGCACGAACGTGTGCAGACGATTTCCATAATTCTCGACAAGCCAACGCCCGTAAGCGAAATGATTGAGAGCCTCGAACTCGAAGGCCTCCGCACTGTGGACATCAGCGATGCCAAGAAATCGCAGTACGCCCGCGTGTTTCCCGAGCGGGCGGTGGTGCTGACCTTGTCCGAGTCCCCGGACACGGCGATCGTGTCTGATGGCGACTCGAGTGCCACCGAACCCCAGGTGAGCGAAATACTGCTCCAAACGGTCGGTGCCGAACCGTTCTTGCTCCGGGCACGAGATACCGGTGCGGGAAATCTTTCCAGATCGATTGCCGATTTGGAACGTGTCGTGGAACTCGAACGCAACTCGGCAGAGGCCAAGTTCCTCTTGGCCGGATACCATTTATCAGTCGGTCGTGCCATCACCGCCGAGCGCTACGCCGCCGAAGCAGTTGAACTCGAACCCGGAAACCATGAGTACCGCCTGCAATGGACCAAGTGTTTGAGTCGTTTGGCCAAGTACGATCAGGCCGTAGCCGAATCGCGGCGAGTGTTGGAGTCGACGACTTCCACGCCGCTCGATAAATCACAGGCACTGGAGGAAATGGCACAGCTCGCCTCCTTGGGATCGAAAGAAGTCGCGCGCCGCTCGATTCCCTTGCACAGCCGAGCGATTGAAATTGCCGACAAGTATTCCAACAGCGACGACCGGCAGACTCGACAACGTGCCCAGGGAATCTTGATCGACTCCCACCTGGCCATTGCTGCCCAAATCGCCCAAGGAAATTTCCAAGACAAAAATCAGGCCGTGCCCCAATGGATCGAACGTGCCTCGGGGTTAGCCGAGGCTTTGATCGAAGAAGACTCCACCCAATTACCGCGTCGGTTGCAGGTAGCCGTCAGTGCCCTAGCTGCCGCCGTGGGGTTGGAAAAACCGATCAACCCCAGGCTGTGGATTGAAGAAGCCGAGGAAACCGTCAAATTCCTCGAGGCTGAATTTCCGGATCGGCTCACCTGCAGCCAATACGATTGGCAATTGGGGTTAGCCTATTTGTATGCCGCCGACATCGAACATCTCCGCAGCCAAGTTGCCTCTGCCAAGAAGTTTGGCAAACTCGCGGAAAGAAAACTTAGCGAGCTCTCTCGCCAACGAGATGAACTCCCCGATACCGGCTACACCATGGGTCGGCTCTACTTCCAGATCGGTGCGGTTTACGCCGTTCACGAAAAGGATCATGTCGCCGCCTGCAAGTGGTACGATCAAGCCGCGGAACTGCTCTTGAACCCGGTGCCCGTCACCACACTTTCGGTACCGCAACAACATGGCGATGCCCTGGTGAGCATGGGAGTTTCTTACTGGCGGTCCGATGACCAACAACGCGCGGTGGAGCTCACTCTGGCTGGTGTGGAACTGATCGAACAAGCGGTCGATGCCGAGCTCTTGGGAGCATCGTCGCTGTCGGTGCCCTACGGCAACCTCTCGGCGATGTATCAGGCCCTAGGCAAAACCGAACCAGCCGCCCGCTACGAACAGTTGGCCCGCAAAGCCACCGGGGGTCAATACTCGGAGTGATGCGGAATTCGGACCGCTTGCGGTTTAGCGCTCCCCACTGCCGGGGACTAACGTCCTCCGGCTCGCCTGATACTCCGGGCGCTGACGTTTACGGCTCGCCTAATTCCTTCCCCTTTCTTTCTGGCCCCTTGAATTTTCAAGGCAAAAGCTGATACTGGGTTGTGACAAACTCAGTCGATTTCAGCCATTTCAGCCCGCAGAAAGGTCTACCCATGTCCCGTCCAGGTGCCGTCACGTTCAAGGGAAATCCCATCACCCTCGCAGGCAATGCAATCCAGGCCGGTCAAGCCGCTCCCGATTTTAAGCTGCACTTTTTTGAAGGGGGCATGAAGGCCATCACCCTGGCCGATGTCAAAGGCAAGCCCACCATCCTCAGCGTGGTTCCCTCGCTTGACACCCCCGTGTGTCAGGTGCAGACCAAGAAATTCAACGAGGCCATCGGCAAATTGGGCGACAAAATCAACGCCCTCCCCGTGAGCCTCGACCTGCCGTTCGCCATGAATCGGTTTTGCGGTGCCGAGGGAATCACCAACATCCGTTCGGCCAGCGATTACCAAGATCGCAACTTCGGCAACAATTGGGGGACGCTCATCGAGGAACTGAAAATCCTCACCCGAGCCACCTTCGTGCTCGATGCCGATGGTACGGTGTGCTACGCCGAGTATGTTCCCGAAGTGACCCAGGAGCCGAACTACGCCGCCGCGATGGAAGCCTTGCAAGGACAATTGCAGACTGCCTAGAAACGCTCATGCAGGTTTGTCGCTTCGAGCGGACTGAGAAAAGCTGGTAGGCCGGAACAAGGTATCCCGCAGTTCCGGCATGAACCTCCAGCGCTGCCGGAACTCGGGTACTCGTTCCGGCCTACGACCTCCAAATTCTCTAGCCACCAGCCACCCACCACTTATAGGAAAAAGTGAACATCGCATGGATAACCCCCAAAAATTGCTGGCCGAGTTGATCGGTACGTTCTTCCTGTGTTTTGCCGGGATAGCGGCGATCCTGTCAACGCAAGCCCCCATCAATAGCGGTGCCGGGATAGTCGGCATTGCCTTGGCCCATGGCCTGGCACTCTCGGTCGCCGTGAATGCCTTCGGCGGCATCAGCGGGGCGCATTTCAACCCGGCTGTCACCATCGGGATGTTGGTCACGGGAAGGATCGGGTTTCCTGGTGCGGTGCAATACATTCTCGCCCAATTGGTGGGGGCGTCGCTCGCCGCCTGGGCGTGCATCTCACTCTTTCCGGCCGCAGCCGTGCAATCGGCAAAGCTCGGAATCCCCTTGCCCGGGGTCATGCCGGGGCCCGAGGCTGCCTGGCCAACGGTGGGTGTGATTCTCGGCGTCGAATTCATTTTGACCTTTCTCCTGATGACCGCGATCTTTGGCACGGCGGTCGACGACCGAGGCTCAGCCGTCAAGATTGGTGGCTTTGGCATCGGGCTGACCGTGGCGTTTGACATCCTGGCCGGCGGGGCCGTTACCGGGGCCTCGATGAATCCTGCCCGGTCGTTTGGTCCCGCTCTGATTTTCAAGCTCTTCGGCGGCGAGGGGGGAGCAGATGCCTTTGCCTTGCACTGGTGCTACTGGGCGGCCCCCATCGCAGGTGCCGTCGTGGCGGCTTTGATTTACCACAACATGCTTTTGGGAAGTAAGAAAAGTGGGTAGATTTCTAGCAATCGTGATCGCACTGGTGGCCCTCGCGTTGGCGATCAATGCCTATCAGCGAAACAATCAAAAAGCTGCTGAGCCCGCGGCCGAAGCCCCTCTGGTCGATCCCAAAACGGAATCCACCACCGAAAAACCCCCGGCGCAGGCCGCTTCAGCGGTCCAGGAACCCGCCGAAAAACCAGATGCAAAAGTCGAAACAAAACCCGAGGCAAAAGTCGAAGCCCCCGCTGAATCCGAATCCATCAAGCTTGCCGAAGCGGATCTCTTAGGTGGCATCCCCGGCGAGGGTGATCTGACTGTCGAACAAATCGAAACATGGCTGGCCGATGCCAAGAACCAAGTCGCACTCAAACCCGAGCTTCCGCTAGGACTCGCCGCTGGGGCCGCCGCGATTCAAGGAATCGACGCCAATCCGCTCACCCGGCCCAAGATCGAACTCGGTCGTCAACTGTATTTCGATACCCGCCTCTCCAGCGACAACACCATCAGCTGCGCGAGTTGCCATGATCCAGAGTTTGGCTTTGCCAAGAACACTCGGTTTGGGGTGGGAGTGCGGGGCCAAGAAGGGGGCCGCAATTCACCGGTCGCCTACAACCGCATCCTCAGCGGCAAGCAGTTCTGGGATGGTCGCGCCGAGTCGCTCGAGGCCCAGGCCGTCGGGCCGATTGCCAACGCTATCGAAATGGCCAACACCCACGAGGCGTGTGTCAAATCCATCGGCGAAATCCCGGGTTACCAGAAGCAATTCGAGGCCGTTTTCGAGGATGGCTTAAACATCGACAACGTTGGCAAGGCGATAGCCAGCTTCGAGCGGACCTTGGTCACGGGGCCAGCTCCGTGGGACTACTACCAAGAGCTTAAAAACTTTGAACGGGCCTACGCCGCCGATCTCGAGGACCTCGAAGCCCTCAAAGAGGACGAAGAAGAATTGTACAACGAGTACATGCAACTCAAAAAGATGAGCGACGAGCACCCGATCACCGCAGCGGCGATTCGCGGCGGGGAACTCTTTTTCAGCGACAAGTCGGGTTGCACCGCCTGTCATGTGGGGGCCAATTTCAGCGATGAACTTTACCACAATCTCGGCGTCGGGATGGATGCCGAGAAGCCCGATGTCGGTCGCTTCGAGCAGACCAAGGACGACAAAGACATGGGTGCCTTCAAGACCCCCACGGTCCGCAACGTGGCGATGTCTGCTCCCTACATGCACGACGGCTCCCAGCAGACGCTCGAAGAAGTCATTGAGTGGTACGCCAAGGGGGGACACCCCAATCCCCACCTGAGTGAGAAAGTGAAAAAGCTCGACCTCAGCGATCAAGACAAGGCCGATCTCGTGGCCTTCATGAAAGAAGGCCTCACGGGCAGCTTCCCGAAGATCGAACGCGGACGATTGCCGAAGTAACGCCGACCGAACTTCAAGCCGCACACTCACCCAACGCCCAGGGGTTGCAACCCCTGGGCGTTCACGTCGGTTTACGCTCAGCGTTGCTCTTCTTCCGCAGACCGCACGTCGATCACCCGCGCATCGACAACCGTCGAGGCATTGCGAACCGTGTCGCCCCCCGCCGCATAGTGAAAGCGACTTGCCTCGACGCGGACATGCGTGGCAATCCAGCGCCGGATTCCCTTCATGACCAACGCGCGAATCGGGGGTATCAGCAGGGCCAATCCCAGGCAATCGGAAATCATTCCCGGGGTGACCAGAAAAATTCCCGCCACGAAAATCAGTGCGCCGTCTCCCAAGGCTTGAGCGGGGAGCCGCCCGTCGCGGAGCTCGCTTTGCAGCCGCATCAGGGCTTGGGCCCCTTGCCACCGGGCGAGCGCAGCCCCGGCGAAGCCGGTCCCCAGCATCACCGCCAGGGTGGTCCAAAATCCAAACAAGCCGCTGAACTTTACTATCAGCCAAAGTTCTGTCAGCGGAATCAAGGTAATCAACAGTAAGAGCGGCAGCATTCCTGCATCGTAGGCGCGATTCGCCGAATTGAGTAGCCCTTACCCTCACCGCCGCTTGCGGCTTAGCGTTTCCCTTTTCCTGTCGGCAGATTGAACGACCGCTCAACGGTGTCCTCGGGATCGGTCGACACCCCGTGATCCCGCCACAGCCAGCGCATCATCTCGGGGAGCATCGTTCCCCCCTGGGCCGAGCCGTGCAGTCCGATGCCCCAAGAGTAGTTGATATCGTAATTTTTTTCGTTCAACGCCTCGACCAACCGCACATTTTGCAGGAACCAATCCCACTCGGGGTCATAGGTCTCAGAATCTCGCCGCACTCCCCGGTTATCGTTGCGACCATCTTGGAAAAAGATGCGAATCGGTTTCTTCTCGCTTGCCCGAACCTTCTCGGGATAAACGTGCCCGCCGCGGATGTTGGTAAAACTACCCACGATGCTGAGCACCTTGCTGAATTGATCCGGCCTTTCCCAGGCAACGGTAAAGGCCGCGATTGCCCCGGAACTTACTCCTCCGATCCCGTGCCGCGCTGACTCGGGAGCGATGTTGTAAGTTTTCTGCAACTCGGGCAACAGCTCCTCGATCAGCACTCGCGCGTACCGGTCGTCGAGTGTGTTGTATTCATCGGCTCGGTTAGTGGTGCGATCTCCCCAATTCTCGGGAGTCGGTTCCAACTGCTCAGGTGTGCGGCCAGGATTGATAAACACGGCAATCATCACCGGGATTTCACGGCGATGGATGAGATTATCGAGCACGTTTCTAGCCCGCAGTGGTCCATCCTCTTGAATAAAGGCTTGCCCATCTTGAAAGATCATCAGGCTTGCAGGGACCTTGGCATCGTATTGCGCGGGCGCGTACACCCAAAAGGTGTGCTGCGTGCCGGGAAAAATTTTGCACGGCAAGACATGGGGGCCCTGGAGTTCGCCGCGCGGAACCGCTTCCTGCGGCAAGGAATCGGGACCCAGCTTGTAGAAGTCGTCAGGCCCTTGGGCGAAACCGTTGTCAGCCAAGGTCAGCAAACACACCAACAGGCCAGCATAGAGGGCACGAGTCATCGCCAGGATCCTCACATTAGAAACGGAGAGAAGACCCACACGATTGTAGAGGCATGAGCAACAAATTCTAGCTCCCGCCCACCTACCCCAGGGCCAATGACTTTTTCACAATGGAGGGTGCCCCGCCGCGGCGGGTTTTCTCGACGATTCACATGCCCACGCCGGAGTACCAGCGTGGGCATGGCACCCCAAAATAGCTCTTTAACAAAGCACTAGGGCCAGCGGCGAGTTGCGCAATCGCCCGCTGAACCCTAGCCATTCACATTATCCGTGCTCCTCTGCTTCCAGTCTTCACGACTGGATTCGAGGAAACCTGAACCGAGCGCTTCCCAGCGTGAAGCAGCCCAGCACGACGCTGGCGACGATCTCAACGATCTCCCCGTCGCCGAATCCAGCTTCACGCACGGCGGCGAGTTGCTGATTGCTGACCTTGCCCCGACTCTCCAGCACAGCCCCGGAAAACTTGAGAGCAGCATCCGTGCGGCGGTTTCCAGAGTTGCCGGTGCGTCCCGCCAAAATGTCGTCCGCCGACAGTCCCACGGACGCGAGCAGTTCGGCAACGCTGGCGCTCACGCTGCGGGCATCGGCGCGGCTAGATGCGACCTGGGTCAGCCCGTGTTCGCGCAGCGGTTCGGCGACGATGTCTTCGACCTTCCAGCGTGGGTTCAGGCTCGCGTACGGGTCCTGGAAGATCATCTGCATGCGCCGACGCAGCGCGAGGGCGGCGCCGCTTCGCAAGG
>CALMBE010000564.1 GCA_937860165.1 uncultured Planctomycetaceae bacterium | reverse complement strand
CGAGTAGATCGCGGATCGTATTGCGATATTCGGTTCGGTTGAGACGCCGGAGGGTGACATGACCTGGATCGGGGTTTTGCGGGTCCGAATGGAAAACAGCGGACTTGATCCAAGATTCGAGGGACTGAAATTCCGCGTCCGATAGTTGGGGCATGTCGGCAGGGGGCATCATCTTGGCTCGCATCATGCGTAGCGCCCGATACCACAACTCCGGTTGGGAGAGCAATTCTTCGGTGGTTGCAAACCGATCGAAGGCGACGCTCCCTTCTTCCATGCCGTTGGCGTGGCAGTCGTAACACCGTTCGACCAGGATCGGTTCGATTTCCTGATGAAATCGTAACTCGGCAGGAGATTCTGCACCGGCGGTACCAACTAAGACCTGAACCATCACGACACCCAGCCACCAACAACTGCGTTGCAGCAGGAAGAACAGAGAAGTCGGGCACTTCGGGTAGGAGTCACGCATAAAATTGCTGACTGCAATCGAGGAGGGAGCATTGTTGGTCTGATTGGAAACCAGACCGAGAGGACTTTCATTGTACCGCGACCGTGGGCCGAGTAAAGTGTGAGGTGAAGAATGGGCAGGGCCATGTAATAGCACAATTTCGGAGCCAAGGCCTAGCCAGAGGTACGCCTGCCTCAGGGAAATTCAGCAAGTTTATCTACGAATCCGAGTTGAATACCGCGCATTGCTAGCCGACAGAACCGTTCTTCTCGGTCGCCAATCAATCCCTCCCCCGAGGAGAGAATGGCCGCAAAAAGGCACAAGAGGTTGAATGCATGCGGTAGGTCGTAGGCCGGAACGAGTACCCGAGTTCCGGCAGCACTGGAGGGTCATGCCGGAACTGCGGAGTACCTTGTTCCGGCCTACCAGCTCGTCGTTGGTCGCTGAAAATCTCACGGTCTGGGGGCCGCTCCTACGGGGGGGGGGTATTGCAAAATTAGCCACGGACAAGACACGGATTGAACACGGCCCTTGCAAGAGAACGAGGGCCGAATTCCGTCTAAGACTAAGTTGTTGTCTACCGCTTGAGTGACCATTCCACTTATCCGAGTTCAATCCGTGAAATTCCGTGGCCTATCTCTCCTCTTCCCTGTTCAACCTCAGTTCATTAGGAAATACTCATCAAGAAACTATCCGCTGGGCTAGGTAGTTGAGGATATCGCGGATTGAAGAGACGCCGACTAGTTTGTCGGCGGAAAGCACGGGGATGTGACGGTAGCCCCCTACGTGCATTTTGTGCAGGGCATAGGCAATTCTGTTATTGAGTTCAAGCGTGACGGGATTGGTTGTCATGACCGAACGAATGGGATTGTTGGCCAGGTCGGCGACTTTCGTGTTGACCTTCATCAGGGCGTCGTATTCCGTGAAAATGCCGACAAGTTTGTCTCGTTCGACCACCATGACACAGCCGATCGAACCGGCAACCATTTTTTGCAGGACCTCGCCAATCGTGGTCTCGGGGGAAACGGAGAGTGGCTTGCGAGGTTCGAGCGCGTCGATGCGGTCCTTCATCAAGCCCTGTTCAACGAGGGTCCTCGGCTGGGGATGGCTCAACTCGGTGAGCGAAAGCTGACACTCTTGGCAGAGGTCAACCCCTTCGATATTATCAAATCCACAGGCAGGACAAAGACTCATTCTACATTCCATGTATCGCCAGAGTTAAACAGGGCATCCAAATCGCCTCTCCCCTTTTCTTTGATCGAGCGGGTGATCTGTTCGTTGATCATCTCGTCGTAGCGGGGTCGGTCGACGCAACGGAACACACCGATCGGTTCGGGGAACCCGTCCTCGTAACGCATGCGGCTAAGCAGGTACGCTAGGCTTGGTTCGACGGCTTTCTCATCGTGGAATAGCAAGTCATCCTCGTTGATTCCCTTGCCCAACTCCACGACTTCGGGGTTCAAGCCGTTCAGACGAATCCCTTTTTTGCGCTCTTTGCCAAAGAGGAGCGGCTTATTGTGGACCAGCTCGAGGGTGGTGTCGTCCTTGGTATCGCGGTCTTTGGCGTATTCCCAAGCACCGTCGTTGAACACATTGCAGTTTTGATAAACTTCAATAAACGACGTGCCGCGATGTTCGGCGGCCCGTTTGAGGACATCCGCGAGGTGCTTGATATTGGTATCGATGCTGCGCGCAACGAAGGTCGCTTCGCAGCCAATGGCGATCGACAACGGGTGGAGCGGATTGTCGATCGCCCCCATGGGCGTGCTCTTGGTCTTTTTTCCCAACGGTGAAGTGGGAGAATATTGACCCTTAGTTAGCCCGTAAATGCGGTTATTAAAAAGGACGATATTCAGGTCCACATTGCGGCGGATCGCATGCATGAGGTGATTACCACCAATGGACAGACCATCGCCGTCGCCGGTGATGACCCAGACCTGCAAATCGGGTCGGCAGCTCTTTACTCCCGTGGCCACTGCGGGAGCCCGCCCGTGGATCGAGTGGATTCCGTAGGTATTCATGTAGTAGGGAAAGCGGCTGGAACACCCGATGCCGGAGATGAACACGATCTTTTCGCGCGGCACTCCCAGCGTCGGGAGCACTTTTTTCATCTGCGCCAGGATGGAATAGTCACCGCAGCCCGGGCACCAACGAACATCCTGATCGCTGGCAAAGTCGGCGGGAGTCAAAATCGGAAGCGTGGAATCGATACTCATAGTTAGGGGTTACTCGATTAAGCAAGAAGCGAATTGATTTTGTCAGTAACTTCGAAAACATTAAATGGTTTGCCTTGGACCTTGTTCAAGCAGATCGCATCGATCAAGAATTGCGACCGAATCATCACACTGAGTTGGCCCATGTTGAGCTCGGGGATCAAGATCTGCTTAAAACTTCGCAAGATGGTCTCAAAGTTCCGCGGGAACGGATTCAAGTAGCGGAGATGGCAGTGCGTGACTTTCTTGCCAGCTTTCTGAGCAGCGTGGACTGCCGTGGCACAGGCCCCAAAGGTGCCGCCCCAGCTGAGGACCAAGAGGTCCCCCTTGGGAGCGCCATCGAGCTCTTGCAGGGGGATATCGGCAGCTATGTTAGCTACCTTCTGGGCCCGCAAGTGGATCATTCCTTCATGGTTGGCTGGGTCGTAACTCACGTTGCCCGTGATGTTGGCTTTTTCTAATCCGCCGATGCGATGCTCCAACCCTGCCGTCCCGGGAATTGCCCAAGGCCGCGACAACCGTTCGTCTCGCTCATAGGGAGAAAAAACATCGCCGTTGAGGGGACTTCCAGGGTGCGTGACTGGAATTTTAGGGAGATCAGCAAAGTTGGGGATTCGCCAGGGCTCGGA
>CALMBE010000563.1 GCA_937860165.1 uncultured Planctomycetaceae bacterium | reverse complement strand
GATGATCGATCAGGGTCTCCTCGTGGAGGGCCATGCCGATCCCCCACACCACGCTGCCCATCACCTGGTTGTGCGCGGTCTTCGGATTGAGGATGCGACCGGCGGCAACCGCATTGACGACGCGCGTCACGCGGATGATGCCAATCTGCTCGTCCACCTTCACCTCTGCAAAGATCGCCGAGTGGGTGTTGTGGGCGTGCTTGTCATCCTGCGGAAACTGCGCGGACTTCTCGCACGCGATGCGATCCACGCTGCCTTGCCGCATTGCGTCGACGATCGATACGGCGCGGGTGCTGTCCTTTGAGCTGACGATCATGCCATCGTGGAGACGGACATCCTTTGGTCGCGCGCCCGCCAAAGGCGAACTCGCAACCTGCTGCGCCAAGGCCAAAAGCCTGGCTCTCATCTCGGCGGCAGCGGCTGCGATTGCCGGGCATTTTGTTGATATTCGAGATTGGGAGTAGGCGAAATTCTCTAATTTGCGTAGGAGATGTTAGAATTTACTTATAGGTAGCCCTAGATATGCCCCAAATATACCGGAGCATGATAGAAGACGAAGGAAAACCATTGATTGCTAATCGCGCAGATGGTCTTGGTGTTCGGTGTGGTAATGGTCCGCACGATGACATTCCTGTAACTGGGAGTGGAGAAGTAGCTCCTGGCTCAGGGGGAATGTCAGTAGCTCCAAATTGGCGATGTCTGCCTAGCCATCGTATTCCGCGCCGGTTGCGTACAAAGCATTCCTCTGCAACCGGCAACGATCGGTTTGCCTGTTGGACAATGGGCTTAGGTCATTTCGTTAGTTCGAGCCTTCGTCCTGAGCTTGATATGAGAGTCGAAAGTAAGAATCATGGTTTGGTGGAACCCCATAGTAAGACACAGTTGGAAACTTACGTCAGTAACTTGATTGCTACTCGCGACGAATGGATTGTTGATGAGAATTAGAATATGACTTTAGTTAGATCAGTTTCGAATCAGTCTGCCTTGCACCAGTACGTGGAGTTGTTGGTGCGTTTGCATTCGTTGATTTCTGAAGGAAGAGGTGACGGTGAGCTTGCAGATGAACTTCGCGATCTCATGGATGCTTCTTGGTATAGAATGTCTGAGGCAGAATTGCGGATTGCTCGCCAAGCTTCAGCAGATCTTTATCTATTGAATCCTGGTGAAACAATACCCTTCCCGATTGACGTGACTTTCACAACTGAATTAGCTACGACTCTCGCGAAATCAAAAGAGCAGAATGACTACATCACAGCGTTAGAGCAACTTAGATTGCGTGCGAATGAGATCGGTGCGCATCGTGCTTTGAGCTTGATGAGCATTTGCTATAGCCATCTCGGCCTATCGGACTTATCAATCTTATTTGCTCAAAGATCTATTGAATTTGCTATAGATCATTCTCGTAGTTATTCGCAATTGCTACTTTCGATGATTCGAGCAGGAAAAAGAGAGGCAGCTCTTGCACTTGCACGCAAACTACTTGAGAAGTCCGAACTCCTCGATCCAGAAGTACGCTTGTTGTGTGCTACTTTGTTCCTAGGTGAATCGCATTTTCATGAGAATGATGTGGCTAGCCGGCTAGTAGAGGAAGCAATTAAAGAGTTTAGCGCGATACTTGGGACTTTGAATTCACAGCAGAATACTACAAAAGACAGCTTGAAGATTGATTGCTTCTACTTTATGGGAGAAGCTTCATATTTAAGTGGCAACACAAATGTGGCAATAGACTATTTAAATAGAGCTATCAAAATACACCCGCTAGATGAGAAATCGCTAATACTCCGGGGCTTGCTGAGGCTTCGAACGGATTTCAAGAGTGCTATTAAGGATTTCTCCGATGCTATTGCATGTGGTACGCATAGTTTCGAGGCATATTACTACGTCGCCTATGATGCCCTAGCATCTGAAAGTTTTGACGAATGTATTCACTTTGCACAAATAGGCCTAATTCAAAGTAGTGACGCCGAAAGCAAGTCAGAACTTCATGAGATGATCGCTTATTCGCTAATTGGCAATAGCAAGTCCTTTGAAGTATTACCCGTACCCGAGATTCGAAGGCATTTTCTAATTGCGATGCGACTTGCCCCATTCGATGCAAAATATGAACAGCGCCTTCAAGAATTTGAAGCATTCGTCGAGCAAAATAAGATTCCTAAACAGAGAGCTTTGAAACCTGAAGATGTGACAATTAAAGGCATCGAATTGCGAGCCGAAAGTTATCTTGCAGCAGTCTAGATTCGGTACTTGGGGGTATTTTATCATATGAAATCATTCACCACACATTCCGGTAAAGTCGTCTCCATGGATCGGGCGAATGTCGACACCGATCAGATCATTCCTAAGCAGTTTCTGAAAAGAATCGAACGGACTGGCTTTGGGGAGTTTCTGTTTTGGGACTGGGCCAGACTTGACGATGGATCGCCAAATCCCGAGTTTGAACTCAACAGGCCAGAAGCCGCCGGTGCGACAATTCTCTTGGCGCGACGGAATTTCGGCAGTGGTTCTAGCCGCGAACATGCCCCCTGGGCCTTGGAAGATTACGGATTCCGAGTCGTGATTGCCCCTAGTTTTGCTGATATTTTCTACAACAACTGCTTCAAGAACGGCATGTTGCCGATTCGCCTGAGTGAGGAATTAGTCGAAGAGTTATTTCAGCGAGCTGCGAAATACTCGCCTTTTGAGCTGGAGGTCGACCTGGAATCATGCATCATGAAAGATTCACACGGGTTTCTCGTCAAGTTTGAAGTCGAACCCTTCCGCAAGAATAATTTGCTCTTGGGGCTGGATGATATCGGGCAGACTTTGATGGTTGTCGACAAGATCGACTTGTACGAGAAGACTCATGGAATCGCTTCCTGATGAAATCTATTTTCTCACCGGAAAAAGCTGCCATGAATCGGTGTTTTGCACTGTTGTTCGGCTTGTTTGTGGCGGCTCTTAGTCAACCGACTTGGGGGCAAGAGCCACTTCCAGTTATCGATGAATCGGCAAAGTACGATAGCAATCCTATTCTGACGCGGCTTGACAATCCTTGGGGTATCGCGGTTCGACCGTCCAGACTGCCTGATTCGTCGAAGGAGATATTTTTCGCGGAAAGCGGTGCGGGGTGTGTACGTCGATTTACGCTGGACTCGCCTGGAACCTCGAGGGAAGTGATTAAGGGACTCGAAGTGCAGGAGGTCGACGAACAATTTCCGGTTCGCACTGGACCCCGTGCCTTGGGTTTTCTGACTCCGACCAAGCTCGCAGTCGTGGGGGGAAACGGCGAACAGGTTGAGGTGTACTCAATTCCTGATGGCGAATCCCTGGCAGCAGATAAGTACGATTACCTAGTGGGTCCCCTGTCCCAAGAGGGTCAGCCAGCCAATTTGGCGTTTCAAAGTTGTACCATCACCGAAACGGCCGCATTTTTTGCGGTGGGAGATTTCGATGAGGGGGGCACGATCTTCAAGTCGGCTCTGAAAGCGAATCGACTCGATGAATTGCAGCCCTTAGTCCGTGCAGCGGAAGCAAAGGGTTGGGGCACCGTGGCGGGGCTGTGCATCAGCGATTCTTCTCGGATGCAATTTCTGGTGGCGGGATATGTGGGGACCCTTTTGGGGAAACGAGATAGCCAATTGGTTTTTATCGCTCCGCAGACTGGAAAGTTGGTTACTCAATTCGCGACCGAACTTTGTGACATCGTGGGTTTGATATACAGTCCCTCGGGGCAATTGTATGCAGTTGACTTGTCTTGGAAGAATACTTCGGATGGGGGAATCTACCGAATCGACGATGCTCGCTCGCAGGGACGCCCTGCTTGTCAGGTCGTGAAGATTGCCAGCGTTGCGCACCCGACCAGCGCTGTCTTCGTCGACAAGGAGACTCTGGTCGTTACCGCGATCGGTCGGAAAGCCAATCAAAAACAGGGGTCGATTACCAAGCTCACCGGAAACTTTTAGAATTGCCATGACCACACGACGCGAAAAAATAGAGGCGATGTTAGTCGGCGATCCGGAAGATATTTTTCTGCGTTACAGCCTAGCAATGGAACTGGACAAGGAAGGTGACAACCAAGCGAGCCTCGAAAGATTTGGTGAACTGTGTCGAGAAACGCCTCCCTACATCCCGGCATTCTTCATGGCTGGACAACAACTTGTTCGCTTGGATCGGCTGGAAGAAGCCCGCACGGTGTTACGCGATGGCATTGAAGCCGCCAGATCGCAAGGAGATTCACATGCCGCCGGGGAGATGAGCGAATTCTTGGCCTCACTGGGGAGTTATGGGGAGTAAGAGATTTTCACGCAGAGGCGCTGAGATCGCAGAGAAAGTTATCTTTGAGCGGTAAGCGAGTTGCAGATCTCGGAGATTTCTGACCACAATCCGGGCGATACATCGCATTGCTTTCACTCTCCGCGAACTCCGCGCCTCTGCGTGAAAACTACCCCTTTGTCCCACAAGCGCTCGCGACCGCGCAGGAGGTGCAACTTGCACAGCCCCCCTGCCCT
>CALMBE010000562.1 GCA_937860165.1 uncultured Planctomycetaceae bacterium | reverse complement strand
GCTCCAGCCTGAAACGGGCGAAGGGTGAACATTTCACCACTTGGGGGCAGGTGGGGCTCAAAGATCAATGGGGTCAACAGCCGATTCATCTGTTTGTGCCGATTGAAAACTGGTGAAATCGTGGGTTCCTACGAGCAACTGTCCGGCGCGTTGCATAGCATCGGTGTCGAGTGGTTTCGGGACATGCCAGAAAAAATCACGCTCGAAAAGTGGTCGTGTCCGATCATTGTGAATCGAATATCGGTAGTGCTTGCCGATGGCGTGATGGGTGGCATGGAATTGCTCGGACGCGAACTCGATGTCTACCAGCACGACGTCTTCGGGAAGATTGGCATTGATCGCCCGAAATAGCACATCGGGAGTGAGATGCGTTTGCGAGCGGACCCCCACTACTTGCCTGCGGGCATGAACACCAGCGTCGGTTCGGCTCGAAGCCGAAGTTTGAACCGCTTCGCCGGTAATTTTCTCCCAAGCGGTTCGCAAGACCCCCTGCACCGTTCGACGCTGCGGTTGGAACTGCCAACCGGAAAAATTCGTACCGTCGTATGCGAGGGTGAGCTTGAAAGTCGGCATAGGATTTAAGGCTCGACGACCGACCCCTGCCCTCTCAGGATTTCACCACCAAGTCACTAAGGGCACGAAGAATTCAACAAATAATGCAAAGTGACCAATGGCAATTTCAAATTTGCAATTGTCATTTGTCAATATCTTCTCAGTGCCCTCCGTGGCTCAGTGGTTAATCCAGAAATCAGGGAAGCGTGTCGAATTACGCCTAAACCGCCGCTTGTGAACGAACGAGTAGCTCGGCAATCTGAACGGCGTTGGTGGCGGCACCCTTGCGGAGATTGTCGCTGACGCACCAAAAGGCCAACCCATTCTCGCACGACAGGTCCTCACGAATTCGCCCGATGAACACTGCGTCGTCACCGCTGCACTCCTTGGGCATCGGATAGGCCCCGGCGGCCAGGTCGTCGATGACTTTGATGCCGGGAGTCGCGGCAAACAGTTCACGGGCTTGAGCGGCAGTGATTTTTTTCTCAGTTTCGACGAGGATGCTCTCGCTGTGGCAGTTTTCCACCGGCACCCGTACACAGGTCGGACAGACTTGGATTGTGTCATCGCCAAAAATCTTGCGGGTCTCGTAGACCATTTTCATCTCTTCGCTCGTATACCCGGCGTGCTTCGGAGACCCGATCTGAGGAATCAGATTGAAAGCAATCGGGTGGGCAAAGATTTTGTATTGATAGGGCTTGTTTTCCAGGAAGGCGCGGCTGCCCGCGACCAAGTCTTCTTGGCCCTGTACCCCTGCCCCGCTGGTGGCTTGATAGGTGCTAACCACAACCCGCCGAATTCGACCGACATCGTGGAGCGGCTTCATGGCGAGGACCATTTGGGTCGTCGAGCAGTTGGGGCTGGCGATAATCCCCTGGTGATTGAACGCGGCCTCGGGATTGATCTCGGGGACCACCAGCGGCACGTTGGGGTCCATTCGCCAAAAGCCACTTTCATCGACCACGACGCAATCGCGCTCGACTGCCCAGGGGCAAAACTCGGCGGCCACGGGATCGGGTGTGCTGCCGATCGCCAAGTCGATTTCGTCGAATGCTTCTGGGCACAAGAGCTCGACCTTGTGTTTTTCTCCCTTAAAGGTAATCGTACTGCCGGCGGATCGCTCGGAAGCCAAGAACGTAATCTTCTCATAGGGAAAATCGCGATCCTCCAACATCTGACGGATTAAGCTCCCCACGGCACCGGTGGCCCCGACGATAGCAATCGATTCAAACACCTGAGTATCTCTCCAAAATTAAGTTCACAATTGATCACTCAACCACTGTGTCGAACTGCCCGTGGGGCCAAAGTGGTCGCAACCGAACCGGGCATTATAGGCACTCCTGCGATTCCTATCAACTTGTGCATTGGCCGTGGCAGGACCGATCAGTTTTCTCCAAATGAGGGTGCCATGGCCACGGCGGTACTCCGCTGTGG
>CALMBE010000561.1 GCA_937860165.1 uncultured Planctomycetaceae bacterium | reverse complement strand
ACGCCGGGGTACCAGCGTGAGCATGGCACCCCAAAGTGAAAAAGTGATCGGCCCTATAGAGGGCCTGAATTGCTGAGGGTGTAAGTTGGTAGGCCGGAACTGCGGAGTACCTTGTTCCGGCCTACCAGCTACCAGCTCGCAAGGGTTGGCACGAAGAGCGGGTCTACGGCAAAGTAACCCGTCAGTTCACGCTCCCCGAGGCAATTGATCCCGACGGCGTCGCGGCCGAGATGACCGATGGTGTGTTGCGGGTGACGGTTGCCAAATCGGTGGCCGCGCAGCCCAAGCGGATTGAAATCAAGTAAGGTCGCCTGAACAAGTAGCCCGTCAGAGATGTGTTCGAGTGGGGCCACGCCGGAGGCGTGACCCCTTTGTTGCCTAAGAAAAAAGACTTGCCCGCGAATGGCGCGAATAATGCGAATGGAGCATGTCTCAAGCAGTGCCTGCGATTATGGATCCGACAATGCCAATCGTTTCGATTCCAATTTAGGGTGAGAACCAAAGTTTATTAGCAGTCCCAACGTCATGCCACTTGCATGTATGTAGTTGAGCACTTGAGCAGTATGGGCGTCTGCAAGCTTGGCGACGGCTTTGATTTCTACGAGTATCTTTCCAAAACAGATGAAGTCTGCCTGATAAATCTGGTCTATCAATTGGTCCCGATACTGGAGTCGAAGTACTGGCTGCGAGACAAATGGAATGCTTTGAAAAGCGAATTCCCTGGACAGGCATTCTTGATACACTGCTTCCAAGAAACCACTTCCCAGGCGATTGTGGACCTCGAAGCAGGCACCCATGATTTTGTAACTTTCGTCGGGGAATATCATAGATGTGGACCAGCTTCAGGCTTGATGCGTTCCTTGGTCCATTCTAACGATCGATGGATCGTCATTCATGGATAATTTGGGCAATTGTGGTGCAAAAAAGAGTTCCTAAAGATTCCCAGCAATCTGCTAGGTCGTGAGTCGAGTTCGAGATCGATTATCCATTCGCGTCAATTCGCGTTATTCGCGGGCAAATCCATTCTACCTGCGTGGCTCACGTACTTTCTACTCTCCCGAGAACAGCAATAGGCCGCTATCTTGGGTGGCATGACCGAGTTGCCTTATTCTGACGGCGTTTACCGAACCAGCCCCCGAACCGTGCCGTGGTATGCCCGCTGGTTTCCCTCGTTGGTGTTTCATTTGCGGTTTATCTGGATTGTGCTCCGCTCGGCACGACAGGCCAAGCAGGGAAAATATGGCGACAACGAGTGGGTCAGCAGCAGCCTCGAAATTGTCGAGGCACTCGAAAAGGTTGGCGTGCAGTTTGAAATCACCGGCATTGATTTTCTGCGACAGGCACCCACGCCATGCCTGGTGATCGGCAATCACTTGAGCACCTTGGAAACGATGGTGCTGCCGGGCATTGTGCAGCCGGTGAAGCAAGTGACCTTCGTAGTGAAGCAAAGTCTGTTGACGTACCCGCTGTTTGGCCATGTGATGCGGTCGCGGGACCCGATCCCGGTGACGCAGACCGATCCCCGGGCGGATCTCAAGTCGATGCTCGATGGGGGGCAGCAGCGCCTCGTCCGGGGTATTTCGATTATCATTTTCCCCGAGGGGGAACGGGCCACGGCGTTCGATCCCGTGCGATTTAATTCCATTGGCGCGAAACTAGCCAGCCGCGCGGGGGTGCCGATTGTGCCTGTCGCGCTCGAAACAACTGCCTGGGGCCGGGGGAAACTCCTGGGCGACTTCGGGCGAATCGACCCGCGACGCAAGGTTCGCTTCGCGTTCGCCCCCGCGATTGCGGTCGAGGGTCGCGGGACGACCGAACAAGAGCGGACCATGGAATTTATCCAGTCGAAGCTTGGAGAGTGGCGGGTGGAGGATGACGAATGAAGCTGATGCCTGCTAAACCGCGAGCGGTTGGTTTGACCATTCGAGACCGGCATCCTCGTACTCGACGCGATCCAGAAGATTAACGTAGATCTGGGAACCACCACCGCCGTCATCACCCACAATACCGTGATCGCCGAGATGGCGGACCGCGTGATTCATCTCTCGGGGGGTCACATCACGGGGATCGAGACGAACACCACGAAGAAGCGGGCGGATGAATTGACTTGGTGAGGGGCATCGTTGAGCGAGCTTTGGATCTCGTGGTCGACTTAATCTAACTCCAATCCAATCGCACTCGAGAACGCAGTTTGCAGGTGAATTGCCTCTCGAATAAGGTTCACCAAAATAGCCGGGAACTATTCACTGGGTATTTTCGCCGAGAGTTCCGGAGTCAACTCCGCCCTTAACTCTGGATGCGATTCGACCAACCGCATGATGTCGAGCAAATCTTTCTGTCGTTTGCTTGGCCTGCGCTGGGTATCACTCCAAGCGGCGATCTTGCCAGCGAGCGTGTCTCGCAGCGAAGCGACCCGCATCCAGATCCCATGCACATCGGCAGAGACACCTCGCGCGGGAAATTCCCGGTAGAAATCCTCGGTGCTAATTTGTACGGAGACCTTTGAATGGCCTTTCAAATTGATCGACCATTGAAATCGATGTGCCTCGAAGCCGGCAATTTCGAGGGCTTGAACGGCTTGATCGACCTTCTCAAGTGCGATGACGATATCTACGTCTGCTGTCGCAAGGGGCTCTGTGGCCCAATGATTAACCGCCAGCCCTCCGATCATGCACCAAGGAATTTCGAGGCGCTCGAGCACCTCAACCAATCGGAGAACATCTCCCCCGCCGCCCGAAGTTTGCCAGTCGTAGAATTGCCGTTCCGTCAAAGTCGCACCCGATTCACCAAAAAATCCGAAGGGAATTGATTCGGCCTATTTGCCATCGTTGTTTACGCGGTAGGCAAAGTCAATTGGTAGACACCCCTAGCTACCGAACGGTTAGTGCTATTCCAGCGTGAATTCGGCCTGTTTCCTTTGGCCTGGAATTGGTAGCTCGCGCAGAATAACTTTGTTTCAACCTTCCGAACTTCTTCGTGCCGCCGCGAGGGTGTTCATCAGCAGCATCACCCGGGTGAGGGGGCCCACGCCGCCGGGGACTGGGGTGATTGCCCCAGCAATCGCGCTGACGGCTAGATAGTCGACATCGCCCACCAAGCCGGCCTCGGTGCGATTGATTCCCACGTCCACGACCACCGCCCCTGGTTGGACCATGTCGAAGGTCACGAAATTGGGTTTGCCGATGGCCACCACCAGGATGTCGGCCTGCCGCGTGATGGCCGGAAGATCGCGGGTGCGACTGTGGCACAAGGTGACGGTGGCGTCGGCCCCTTTTTGGGCGAGCATGATCGCGAGTGGCTTGCCGACGATGTCGCTGCGACCCAGGATCACGGCGTGTTTTCCGGATGTGGAAATGTCGTTGCGTTTGAGAAGTTCGACCACGGCGTGTGGAGTGCAGGGGAGAAACACGGGGCGACCCTGAACCAGTCGTCCGACATTTTCGGGGTGAAAGGCGTCGACATCCTTGCCGGGATGAATTGCTTCGAGCACCCGCTCGGTTTCGATGTGTTTGGGCAAAGGCAATTGGACCAGGATGCCGTGAATCTGTGGATTGCCATTGAGTTGCTGGATGAGGGCCAGCAAATCGGCCTGTGAAGTAGCAGCGGGAAGCGGATGCAGTTGGCTGGCGATGCCGACTTCCTGGCAGTCGCGGCGTTTGTTGCGGACGTAGACTTCGCTGGCCGGATCGTCGCCTACCAACACCGCCGCGAGGGCGGGTTGAAATCCATGGAGCGATTGGAACTGAGCGACTTCCAGCGCGAGTTCGCGGCGAATTTGTTGAGCAAGCGATTTGCCATCGAGAATTGTGGCGGTCATGGTGGAGTCGAGATCGAGGTTGGCGAGCTGGGTGGGTTTGAAAACTGGATTCTAACCGGCCGAAGCCGAGATTATCAGCCCCCAGGCGAGAGTCCGATCGAGCCACAGCAAACCGTGCAAGACTGCGCAACCATAAACGGCTGCCATGATGTCGTCGGCCACGATTCCCCAACCCCCGGGGAGCGACTCGAGCTGTCGGGCCGGAGGGGGTTTGCTGATGTCGAACAACCTAAACAGGAACCAGCCCAGCAAGAGTACTCGCCAATTGGGGATTCCAGTTCCTAAAAATACAACCGGCAGGGCGACGATTTCGTCGAGTACGATTTCTTGGGGGTCTTCTCGAACTAGGATACCGAGGGCCCGCGAGCAAACCCAAACCGAGAGGTACACAAGAAGGGCGATAGTGGCCAAATGGCAAGCGAGAATCGGCGCTTGGAAGATGGCCAGCGCTAAGGGCACCCCCCACAGCCCGCCGATCGTCCCTGGTGCCGGGGAGACGAGACCCACACCCCAACCGGTAGCAATCCACAGACAAAGCCGTCGACTCAAAGAAAAGTTGCATGCGGATTGGTTGGCCATCCGGACATCCTATTCGCTTGGTCACAGAGACTACAAGGCCACGAACCACCCACGTCATCAGACTTGAGCCGCGCACGTCGATCCTTTGAGCCGCGCACGTCAGTAAGCGGAGCGTGTTAGAACTCCGCTTACTGGCGTGCGCGGCTCGAAAGACTTACATGCGCGGATCAAGGGATCTCTAGATAACCCTCTGTCCGAGACCAGCGCGCCAGGGGGTAGGGTTGTTTGTGAAGGACGTAATTTACGGCGGCGGCTACCGCGCGGTCATCAGGCAGCATCCGCTTCGACCCGTCCCGAGTCCACCATTTTTGTTTTCCACCCGCTTGCTCGTTCAAACCACGGCTGGCGTAAGCCTTGAGATCGACGAGTATCCGATCGACATCCCAATAGCCCGCAAACCCTAGCACCGCATGGAAATGATTTCTCATTACAGAAACTGCTTCCAGTTGCCACCCGCGTATCGCCGAAGTCTCGCGGAATTGCTCGATCACAACTCTGGCTGCGGGTGGAGACAAGAAGACCGGGGGACATTTCAGCCGATGACGTGCGCTCGCGACCAGCCCGGGGATGGCAGTTTCCCACGGCTCACCCGGCCGATCATGTTCCACGCGGAAGGGAGTGATCGGATCTGTTACTCGAAGGTCCCGGACCGAAGTTACAGACCCCCTTGGGTCTCCGGGCAACCAGGTTCCATAAGTCGTCGAGGTGAGGAGAGCATGTCGCATGAACGCAAGGTAACACCAAGAATTACTATACGCAAGTACAGTATCAAGAAAAATCGAAAAGATTTCTCAGTTCGAGCCGCGCACGTCGATCGAGGAGGGGTTGCCGCGCTTCGTCGACTGGTACCGGGCCTACCACGGCTCTCCTGCGGCCGCGCCGGAAACGCATGCGGTCGGAGCGAGCCTGTGCCTGGGCTGAATGCAAGAAAGAAGATCCTCTACTACTGCCAGAGCCTGGTGGGCGTGGGGCACCTGACCTGCAGCCTGCGCATCATCGAGGAGTTGTTGGAGCACGCCGACGTCGATTTGATTCAAGGCGGCCTGGACAACGGCGCGGTCTTGGCGCATGCCGGATACCGCAACTTGCGGCTGCCGACGCTGCTCGCGAAGGCGTAGAGGGCCCTGTGGGCCGGGCTGATGGCAGCGGCGAGGATGGCATGGAGTTGGTCGGCGTTGAGGGCCACCACCTCCCCAGCACCCGCTTCGTCGAGTCTTTGATCGCCCTCCGCCTTGACCGTTTGCCAGATCTCTCCCCTACGGTTCTTCACGTGAACCACGGCTTGTGGAGCAAGACTCAGACCATGTGGCTTCGTTACGAGCCTCTGCATGGTCAATGAGTTCGCGCTATCCAACTGATGGGGATCTGT
>CALMBE010000560.1 GCA_937860165.1 uncultured Planctomycetaceae bacterium | reverse complement strand
CGGACCGCACGTACTGATTCTCGACCTCCACTCGTCCCTCTTCCAACTGACTGACCAACATCGCCACACCTTCGAGCACATCGAGCGGCTCAAAACCGGTCACAACGATCGGGACACGATACTTCTGTACGATAGCCTCGTACTCTTCATAGCCCATCACCGTACAGACATGGCCAGCAGCCAGGAAGCCTTGGATCCGATTCTGTGGCGACGAGAGGATTGCCTCCATCGCTGGGGGCACCAGCACATGGGCGATCAGCAGGCTAAAGTTGGTGAAATCCGCCTGCTTCGCCTGGGCGACTGCCATGGCCCAGGCCGGTGCAGTCGTTTCGAATCCCACCGCAAAACAGACAACTTCTCGATCAGGATGTTTTCGAGCCTGTTCGAGCGCATCTAATGGCGAATAGATGATCCGCACATCTCCACCCGCCGCCTTCACACCGAACAAATCTCCCCTGGACCCCGGCACACGCAGCATGTCGCCGAACGAGCAGAAGATCACCCCGGGCAACGACGCGAGGCAGACAGCCTGGTCGATCAGCGACACCGACGTCACACAGACCGGACAACCTGGTCCATGAACCAACATCAGATCTTTCGGCAACAGACTATCGAGCCCGAACCGAACAATCGCGTGGGTCTGCCCCCCACAGACCTCCATGATCGTCCAAGACCGACGCACCGTCTTCGTGATCCGCTCCGCCAGCGCCGCCGCCACGGAACGATCACGAAATTCATCCACGTATTTCATGACCGTAACCCCCTGCCATTGCATTGGTTGGCATCCAACCGAGCTTGGTCACCCAAGAAGTAACGGAACCGTGATCGTGATTCAGAGCTGTACGCGAATCTCAACTATACCTCCCAATTCATGTCCACCGAACATCCACAATGACGCACACGAGCTGGCGTACGAAACGCCGCTCGTGAAGTGTTGCCGTCGATTGCCCAGTTAAATCTCATCTCTATACACTTCGACTCACCGCGCGAGACGTTGTACTGGCCTTGAGTGGGTTCTTTTCGCGAGGCAAGCGGACAACCATATATTTCCCACCGAGGCGCAACCACTCGATCAAGCAAATGCGAGAGATCCTTGAGAAGATTCCAAGCATCTCGTCGAACGATGGGTCCCTGAAGTGATCATCGGAAATCATTGGCAGAAGTTCTCCGGCTACGAGTTCCCCGCGATGAAGGTGCTTACTGCGAACTTGCTGAGGCTGAAAAGCTAGCTGGCGAAGACCTTGCGCCTCGTTTGGACTAACAAGGCTCGCGACAACGTCGTAGACATTAAGTCGATCACTTGTCTTACCGATGGGTTTCAACGTTTCGCAGGCGACTACGAGGAAGGCCGCAAAAGCAGTTCGCTGATCAGGCCACATAAACTGCGCAATCGAATAGGCATTCCCAGCTCGAAGCAAGTGATCGCGCTTCGTGGGCGGTAGCGCCATGAAGCTTCGCCAAAGTTCCTCAATGTCTCCCGGAACCCATATCTCATGCATATCAGACCTGATTCCCCGTGGCCCAAGATCCGGGCGCGTCACTTCGCGTCTTGCTACCGGCGGTGCGCAGCCGATTTTCGGAAAGTCGGCCTGGGGCGACAATTCCACGTATCCGATATTTCTAAGCTTGCAGTCTGTAACGCGGCCTTCGGCATTGACCTCGTAAACCCAGGCTTGTTCGAACTTGCTCATCTCAATCTTCAACCTAAGAACAAAGCCTAGAAAGATACGAAGTTCCAGAAGGCATTTTTGAAAGTTTGCGGTAACTCCCCGCGAGCCGATGCCTTCCATTATCGCATCCACAATGAGTATCTGCGGACCTAGCAGGGAATCTGGATGTTTCGATGGCGGACCTAGTCGAAGATTGTCATTGAGCCAGAGCTCCCCCTTCCACGGGAGGCCATCATAGGTTAGGAGCGCCTGTCGATGCGCACGAAGTATTTTCCCAGTGCGCACCCTCGCGCCTATCGCATTGATAAACTCATTGGCGACGTCTAAAGACATGACGGGCCTACCACTCGGTCTCGCCCGAATTCGAAGTTCTTTACCGCGTGGCCTTTCCCATGTGATGTCTAATGTTGCAGGTGACGGTCCGTTCGCCGTATTTACAGAGAGAGTGCCGCTATTCTCGGCAGCATCGAGTTGGGAAAACGAACTCGAATTCCAGCCGCGTTCTTCCGTCTCGGCGTTAAGGTGCGCTATCCATGTTTCGGCATTTTTTGCCGGAACAACTAGATTGATCGGCCACACCCCGGTTTCGAAGCGAAGATCGGCTACTTGCCGCATACCTCCGGTGCCATCTGCGACGTGAATTTGTGCGCTGGATTTCTGCTTCGCCATGGAACCTACTGCACCACTTGGCAATACTCGGAAATCATGCGATCTAACAACGTTTGAATTTTCGAGGAGTGAAGAATCGGGGTCAGAATACAATATTCGAGCTGATCGCTCATTTTTGTCTCTCCCGTTTCCTCTTTCAGTCGCCAGCTACCTCGGCTGTGAACTTCTTGTAGGCCGCTGTGAGCCGAACCTTGCCGAGCTTCACATAATGCTTGGCTTGCCAGAGATTGTGGTTATCCTGCATGGCAAACCAACTCTCAGGAGAACGGAGCGTGAGCGGAGTCTGCTGGAGCGATTTGTTAGGCGGTTGTTTGCCGGGCTACTTTTCCAACCA
>CALMBE010000559.1 GCA_937860165.1 uncultured Planctomycetaceae bacterium | reverse complement strand
GCATACGAGATTGTCTATCGTGACTGGAGTTCAGACGTGTGCTCTTCCGATCCCGATTGGTCACCCGAAAACCATAGCCCCCTTCGACTTATCTACTCGGCTGGTGCAATCGGAATTTTCCGGGCGGTTTACCAGCCCTCCGTAACCCGGGCGAACCGTTTTTTATCGATTTTTCCCGTCCGTTACCCGAATTTACCAAGGGTGCAAGCACCGCAAGGGTCACCTGCCCTTGCCCATCTGATTCTGGATGCAATTACGATGTCATCAAAGCCCGAAATTCCTCGTGTGGCATTTGTCACTACGCTTCAAACTCAGGATTCGGCTGCGGACCTCGCTCGGATTTCACATGTCGTGCATTTATTTCGGGGCCATCGGCTTTCATGCACTTGGGCCCTTTCAAGTTCGAGCACCCTTGAGCTTGTACAACTTGAAGGGCAACTCGGAGCGAACGAAGACCTCGCATTGGCCACTGCTGATCTCGATTTCACAGTGGGCAAATCGTTCGTTGCCTTGCGGGATACTCTCCGAAAAGGTCTGACCGAAATTCAAGCCGGTGGCGGAAATGGGGTTCTATTCGCCTGCGGTGATGTGGGGAAATTAAGGCCCTATGTTTCGATCCTCTCCGAAAATGGGATCCGCGGTGTAATCCAAGGAAAGATCGCCCGAGGTGCGTCAGCGATTACCCCCCTGCCCTGCGGCCTGTTGCAATTCAACTGTGGCATGCAGATACCCGTTCGCTCGTGGCTGGCAAGAATCATTCCCACTGCTCAAACCCTAGGCAAGTGGATAACGAAGTTCCAAGGTTCCAGTGAAACGCTCTTAATCTCGGTCGATGCCTCGGCAGTAGCCCATACTACAGCCCGTGGGTTGCGCAGTCTCGATAGGTTTCTCCAGGAAGTGTCGCAGGCAGCCAGCCTACAACAGGTGCAGTTAGTTTCCCTTAGTGAGCTTCTCGCAGAGCAAATAGCCCGGCGCAATCCCCGACCCCAGCAATCGATTCTGCGAAGCGCGGCTTAAGTTCAGCTTGAACTCAGCCACTGCCCGACTAACTCTGCTCGCGGCCCGACTATTTCTGCTCGCGGAAAGTCGAGAAGCTGAGATACCCTAAGATAGCCGAGGCGATCAATGCGCCGATGTGCATCTTCTTACCTTCAGCCCCGAACGGAATCCCCGCTAGGAAATCAATCGCAAAGAGCAAAAACACCAAGGCCGCGACGACCAAACCGGCGATCGTCATAGCTTTGGACATCTGCGACTGAGCCTTCTCTAAATGGGGATCAAAGGAACGGGGAATGGAACCACCCCTGGGAACTATTCAGTATAATTCGCACGGACGCCTTGTCAGGCCTTTCTTGGCCAAAAAACGCCCCTTGGACCCAGTTTGTGTCGACTTGAAATCCCAAAAGCTACCTTGGATCACGTTTTGTACCAGCAACTAGGGTGACCCGGCAGCTCTCGCAGAAGGTTTACCTTAACCAATTTGGACTTCGGCAGAGGGTTGAAATTTCACAGTGTCGAGCCCGCGCTGGCGGCGAATCGTGGCCACCTGGGCAACGATCACTAGGATCACCTCCTGATTGGCGGCGATATTAATCCAGGCCCGAAAGTAAGTCCAGCCGACCAGTGCCATGCCCAAGAAGGCCGCCACCTGATGGACACCCGCCATCGAGGCGGTATTGGGTCGCCCGGTTCCAGGATCCGAGGCAGCACCGAGGGCTCCGACCCCTACAACCACCAACATTCCCAGGACACACCAGGGAAAAGTCTGTCGTTTGAGGCGAGTGCTCGTGCGTAGCGGGCCAGATTCCAGTTTGTAGGTCTCGGTCACTTCCTTACACCAGCGACTTGTTCCGACAAAATAAGTCACGACGATACTGTGCACAAACACAACCGCCAGCGCGGCTGCCGTGCCAGTCAGCATATGGACTCCTCTCCACCTGAGAGTCGCCTGGTCGGGGTGGTCGTATAGATCGCCGATCGAAAGACCGAGTACGATTGTCGAGCCAAACAGCCCGAGCGAGATTAGTGCAAGTGTGGGAAAAATACGAGTCATGGGAGCGAGAGAAGGCGCGAGGCGCCAGTTACAAGTTGTTAGAGGCGGAGATACTGACGCCCCCAGTGTAAGGAACCAATGCGGAGTACGTCAGGGGGGTAGTTCCCAGAGGGGAGGCTACTTAGTGGCAATTGTGTACGAGAGGCCCATTCCCCGGCAAAGTAAATGGGCAGGCTTGACTGGAAAGTGGTCTATGGGCGGCTCGACAAGTTGCTTGGCTAGCCGCAATCCACTTCCAGCCAAGTAAATTCGCTTGCGACTGACGGCCAATGGCGTGGCAATCCGTTTGAAGCCCGCTCGCTTCAAGAGCCGAGAAACCTCTGCCAAACGGTATTCTTTGAGATGGAGGCCACGGGCTTCGCTTCGTAAGGGGCAAAACAGTCGAGTCACATCTGAGGGGCGCAATAACCAATTGGGAGTGATGGTCACTAAGCTCCCTCCGGGAGCTAATAGTCGATAGATGTGCGAAA
>CALMBE010000558.1 GCA_937860165.1 uncultured Planctomycetaceae bacterium | reverse complement strand
GCCGCGTTGAAAGCTATCAATGATTCTGGCTATAATTACCAAAAGATCCTGATAAAGGGCTATTTTCTGCTTTCGGACAAGTTTGGCAACTCGACCGATTCAGAAGTAGTCAGACTTGAATACTCAAAGGGCACTGTTGAACGGATTAACTGGGATAGTTTTTTGTTTGATAACGTGTTTGATATTACGGATACAGTGTGGCTACATCCCAGCTTTCAGGAGCAATAAGAATATACTGGTACCTCGATCTCGATCCGGTGGCCGATGGCCTGGGCATAACGGCGAAGGGTATGTTTAATGGCTGAATGCCTTTCGTCATCGTAGCCTGCGGCATCGCCGCAGGTAGATTGTTCCGGATACTAACTTTGGCCTCAGGCCATATTCATCACCGACTCTTGTCCGAACGATGAATAAAGCTTTCAGCCAAACATCAAGAACGACACGAAGTCCTGGGGCGGCACTTCGTTTGCCCCAGGCTACGGTGAGAAAGGCCTGCGGCCAGCCGAGGAGTCTCACCGCTCCGCTACCACCACAAACTCGATCCGGTGGCCGATGCCTTGGGCGTAACGCCGCAGAGTCTCAATGGTCGGGTTGGGGCCTTCCATGTTTTCCAGACGCGAGAGGTTGCCGACGGTCATCCCCGTGCGTTCGGCGAGTTCTGTAAGCGTGATCTGGAGTTGTTCCCGGATGGACTTTAGCTCGTCAACGATGGTGCCAAGCTCGCGTCGCTCGACCAGTAATTCTCGTCCACGAGCTTTGTTGGCTTCCATTGATGCCAACTCTTCATTAAGAATCTCCCGGTACCGTTTACTCTCCTCTTCGGTTGCCGGACGAACAATTCGCTTGCCAATCCGCTTTTCGATCATAACCATACCTCCACTTCGTAGGCCGTCACGGGGTAAACAGTCACGGAATCCAACCATTCAAACACTACGGCGACATACCGGCCATCAGGCGTAAAGCCAAACCGCATAGGCCGCCCACTACTCTCGCTCATACGTTCGGAGAGGTAGTGTTCGAAAGCATATTCCACGTCATCGGCGGTTAGGCCATGTTCCGCGATGTGTGCGATGTTACCGTCTTTACCTTCAAGCCAAAGATAATCAAACCAGGGCATAATATTGGACCTGAAAGGTGTTTATCATTAAAGATAACATCAGACAGCGCAATTGGCAAGGTTATTTCTGTCAGTACGCATCTGAATACCATCGAACGCGGATGGTCGCGGACGGAACGGATTCGCAGGGATGGTTCTTGACCTGCGGAAATCCTCCCAATCGGTATCCATCCGTGTTTGATCTTATTTCGCTGCCGCTCAAATAGAAAAGAGCGATGCAGTTCGCACTCGGCAGAGTTACGCTGCCGCTGCGCGTGGAAAGGGCACGCCAGAGGAAGCTGTCGATATCGCTGCGACCCCTTTTTCTTGCCACGCAAACGTGACACACTGCATCCATGCCACGTAGCCCAGAAACTCTGCGAAGCGATGCCCTGCGAATTTGGCGCGCCGGGGTCGATGCTGTGCTGCCTGCGAGGCTTGTGCCCGCAGCGGTTTGCGTTGCAGAGAATATCTTGTGGATCGGCGGCGAAGAATTCGATCTCCGCGAGATCGACCGCATTGTCGTGGTCGGTGCCGGCAAGGCCGGGGCGGGAATGGTGATCGCCTTGGAAACCGCACTTGGCCCCCGAGTGCTTCAGGAAAAGCGTGTCACCGGGTGGGTCAATGTGCCTGCCGATTGCGTCGAGCCGACCCGTGCGATTCGACTCCACGCCGCTCGGCCTGCCGGAGTCAATGAACCGACTCTAGCCGGTGTGGCGGGGACGGCGGGGATGTTGCGAATTGTCGCCGAGTTGGGGCCGCACGATCTGTGCTTGGCCCTGATCTCGGGGGGAGGATCGGCACTCCTGCCCGCGCCGATGGAAGGATTCGCCTTGGAATCGAAGGCGGCACTTACCCGGGAACTTGCCGCCCGCGGGGCCAACATCGAGCAACTCAACACGGTCCGGCGAGAACTCAGTCGCGTCAAAGGGGGGGGCTTAGCTCGGGCCTGCCGTGCCGGCCATTTGATTTCCTTGATCCTCTCCGATGTCCCCGGCGACGACCTCGAGACGATTGCCTCGGGGCCCACGGTGGTTCGAGATCAGAATCCCGCGTCGGCCATCGACGTTCTCCGCGATCTGGATCTCGAAAACCTCCCCGCCGGGCGCGAGGCGATTTCACTTCTGCAACGGCGATTAGGCATAAAACACCAGGCACCTCTGGTAACGCACGTTGCCAACCATCTCCTCGGTAACAATGCGACGGCCGTCGATGCGGCGGGCATCGAAGCTGAGCGACTGGGCTACAGCCACGCAATGATCTCGGCCCGCCAACCCGAGGGCCCTGCCGAGGAGGTGGCGCAGAAACTTGTGGAAATGGGGGTCAAGATGCGAAGCGAAGCCGGCCCAGATTGTTTGATTTCGGGAGGAGAACCGACCGTCGCCCTCTGTGAATCAACCGAACGCGGGGTGGGTGGACGGAACCAACAACTCGTGCTCGCCGCGCTGGCCGGCCTAGAAGACTGGCAGTCCCTGGCAATGGTTTCGGGAGGCACCGATGGCGAAGATGGCCCCACCGATGCTGCCGGGGCATTCGTGGACGAGCGAATCGCCAAGCGGGCTCAACAGTTGGGGCTTAATCCCTCTGAGTTCCTGCGGCGCAACGACGCCTACCACTTCTTCGAGCAAGTAGGGGGCCTCTTGAAAACCGGACCAACACACACCAACGTGAGCGACTTGCGCGTGGTGACGGTAGCGCAAGATCAGTAGCCGGGATTCTCGATCAAGGGTCTAGCTCAAGGGTGTAGGCCGGAACGAGTACCCGAGT
>CALMBE010000557.1 GCA_937860165.1 uncultured Planctomycetaceae bacterium | reverse complement strand
CCACTTGAGCGGCGACATCCAGTGGTCGAAAACCACCGAGGAATCCCGCTCCCTGGGGGCTTCGCTGGGGGGTGAACTCCCCGTCGCGCTGGGGAGTGTCGTGGCCCATGTGACCCCCTCGGTCAACGGCGGGCTCGGCAATGTCGAGAAAAACACCGAGACCCAAACCCGCGTGGCCCCGCAGTTTGCCGTCGTCGCCAGTGGCACGATTAGCCAAGAGCACGGCGTGTTTTTCAAACTGCGTTCCTCGCCACAAAGCACGCTCGAAGGAACCCATGAATTCGTGATTCGGTTCGTGGTCGGTGAAAAATGGCGGGGCGACTCGATTCAAATCTGCTGCCAAGCCACCGGCACGGAAAAAGTCTTGTGGATGAAACAACAAACCGCGTGGTCCCATGTGTGCAGCAACGTCGCCCTGTTCTTGGCGGGCGATCTCCAAGCCCGACAGGCCGCGATCCGCTTTATCGGCGGCAACGAACGGGGGTAGTGCGGAAAGTCGAGAGTCGAGAGCTGAGAGTCAAGAGCCAGAAAGATCATGGCCATCCCACTACTAACAACTGACCACTGACAACGGACTCCCTACTTAAAGATTCCCCACTTGTTGAAGGACTTCCGTGCCGCGGCTTCATCCGCCTCGATGTCAAACACCTTGTGAAGTTTGGTGATCTTGAAGACCTCCAGAATCTGCGGTGAGATTCCGCACAGCTTGAGCTTAGCTTTGAACTCGGTTGCCTTTTTGTTGAGTTGGATCAACTTGCCCAAGGCAGAAGAGGCCATGAACTGAACCGCGCTGAAATCAACGACCACTCTGTCCTCGCTCGACTTACCTAATTCAGTGAGCAAGTCATCGAACAGTCTCGTCAATAGCGCAGGGTCGACGAGCCGATCGTCGCAGATCTTGATAGTCAGGATACCGTCCTTCGAGACAGATTGAATAGCCATGATAAGTTCTCCAGCAAGAGTTGATATCGACCCCTTAGTACTTTGACAAAGCGAAAAATGAGGGTGCCATGCTCACGCTGGTACTCCGGCGTGGGCATGTAAATCGCCGAACAAGCATGGCCACAGCGGAGTACCGCCGTGGCCATGGCACCCAACAAAATCGCTTTGACTAACCACTACATTCTACTATCTAGCGTGTCGAACTAAAGCGATGTTGCTGCTTACTCGGCAGAATTCTGTTCAACTCGGGCGAGTGACTGGGCGAACCGCTCTAGTGTTTGGACAGGATCCAGATTGAAAACAACTCGACCATCCGTCGTCCAGATTCGATCGCGGAAGACAAAAATTGCGGTGGCAAAGCGGAGATTTCCCACCGCTTCGACTTCTTCCATTCCCCCGCCGGCGATGGCCTCGAAGCTGATCGTGGCCCCCAGCAAGGCAAAAAGTTCGTTCGTGATTGGGTCCCCCGCAAAGACTGGGTCGCCCGATAGTTCGCAATTCTTCCAATGAAGTCCGCGCGGTTTGCCCGAGGTCCTGGCAACACTTAAGAACAAATTCGCCAACCCAGCTCGCTGGTTGGCAAATTCGCTGATGGCCTGCTTCCGGTGCAATTCACTGCGGGCCGACCGACTTTTTTTCCAGAACAAGACTCCCGCACCAACTGCTGACAAGCACAGGAGGAAAAGTATCTGAACCTGTGTCATTAGTTTTCACTGGTCGGAGAAATGCTGATTGAGACTCTCCAGTGTAGAAGTCCTCCTCGCGGAAGCCAATCCCTCGACTTTACGGGAAGCGATGAATCCATGAACTGCAAAGCCATCGAGCACCAAGAAAGGTATTCCTTGATGAGAGAATTATTTAGCCACAGAGAACACCGAGAAACACTCGTTACCTCAACACAAAACTCTGTGAGTTCTGTGGCAATGCAAATTAGAGATGTGCTCTAGGCTTTGTCAAAGCGAAAAATGTGGGGGCCATGCTTGTTTGACGATCCACATGCCCACGCCGGAATACCAGCGTGAGCATGGCACCCCAAAATAGCACTTTGACAAAGCCTAGTGTCGCAGAGTAGTGCTACTTCGGAGGTGGCAACTTTTCTCCCTCGGGTGTCGGGAGAATGCTGGTTTCAGGCTCTGTGACTTGGCTGGGTGGGATGGTCGGCTGCGCTGATTCTGGCAGCAATTCATTGCTCATAAGACTATCGAGCTGAGCATGGCACCCCGAGGACGTTACCCCGCATCCACCTGCATAGAAGAATTCGCACTGGGGTAGTCCCTCCGACACACAACCGTTGACATGCACTCGCCGTGTGACACGCATCGGATCGCAGTGGTGTGAACGGATCATCGGCGCATGGTGGCCTGGTCCAACGCCCAGTCCACAAAACTGTGGCAGAGTGCTCGGCAAATGCCAGTAACCGATGGATTGAGCGGAGAGATCGCTCGCGATCAATAATCCTGCAATTGAAAGCCAACAACGTAAAGCAAAATAAGCCATTTTCTTTCTTCCGTGAAAGAACGAGATTCTAGTGAACCAGGATACAGATTGAATCGATCCTCGCGGCTATCTTTCATCACCGCTTGTACCAAGGAATTTCCGCGGGGAGCATCCGCCAACCCTGATTGTCCCAATCGACGGTCACGACTCGGAAACTCAGTGCAGCCGGGAAAGTTTTCCTAATCGGAAACAGTGCCGCAATTCCCCAAGCGCAAAAGCCCAGCACTTTCGGACGAAATGCATCATCGACACCTACTTGATGTCGATCAATCGGCCTGCTTCTAGTCGCATTCTTCGCTGCATCGCGGCGGCAAAACTCTCGCTGTGCGTTACGACAAGTAGCATCGAGTTTTGCTCGGCCTGCAACTCCAACAGTAAACGCGAAATCTCAGCGGCTGTTTTGCTGTCGAGATTCCCAGTCGGCTCGTCTGCCAATACCAACAGGGGATTGCGAACAACAGCCCGCGCAATCGCCACGCGCTGGCGTTCGCCCCCCGACAATTGTGCGGGGCGATGGTGTTCTCGGTTGCCGAGGCCGACCCGCTCGATCAATCGTCGGGCTTGGTCGACTTCCGCGCGCTGCGCCGAACTGTTTGCCAAGTAAGGAATCAACACGTTTTCCAACACCGTACACTGTGGCAACAGGTGGTGATCCTGAAACACGAAACCAATTCGCTGGTTACGAAATTCAGCGAGCTTCGCTTCGGCAAGCTCCAAGGGATCGATTCCTGCGATGCTAAGGCTACCAGAGGTTGGACGATCGAGGGTTCCGAGAATTGCCAAGAGGGTACTCTTGCCCGACCCGCTCGGGCCAAGAATGGCGGCGTTTTCACCTGCTCGCAATTCGAGCGAGGCACCGTCGAGCACTTCCAAATCGTGCCCGTCGGCCCCTTGATAATTCTTAACGAGCGAGATGGCTGTGAGAGAACTCATCGACCCATTGTTGCAGACCAGCAGCAAACAGCCAAGCCAGGATGGGTATGAGAATGGAAGGAATTAACTCGCAACTGACCACGGACCACGGACCACGGACTACAGACCATTTTGCCCTTCCACGCCGAGGTTT
>CALMBE010000556.1 GCA_937860165.1 uncultured Planctomycetaceae bacterium | reverse complement strand
CGAGTTTCGCGGAAATTAACTCGTTACTCTCAACTCGAAACTCGTAACTGGTTCTGCCGGAACTGCGGGGTACCTTGTTCCGGCCTACGGTTTTTTCGCCATTGAAAACTAACTCGCTACTCGCTACTCGCGTCATGGTCCTCGGAGTTGTGCTCCAAGTGCGAGAGAAGTTCGCTCCAGGAGAGCCGAACTTGGCCGATGCGATTGGTGAGTCGTTCGGCCATGGATTGGTGACTATGCCGCGAGCGGGCGGAAGTCACTTCATCCTCCATAGCGGCCAGCCAATCGGGGAGATCGAGCCCTGCCCCGGCGGGGTCCTTTGCCAGGCTTTCGATCTCCCGCTCTAAGGAGGCAAACGCCTCCATTCTCTCGGCATCTTCGGCCATCAATGCGGGTTCCACCAAGGCTCGCACGCGGTCGATGAACAGCGGCCGGACAAAACGTTCGCCGATGCGATCGGAAATGGTCGCCAATCGCATGCCGTATTTTTGACTCAATTCTTCCAATCGCGCGAGATGGGAATCGGCGGCGTCGGTTGTGCGATCCGCAAAGGCCTGGCACCAAATCTCGGCAGCCAAGAGCCGACGGTGGCGGATCAAGATTTCGTGCGCCCAGACCACGGGCTTGAGATTCCACGCGATGCGGTCATAATTCGCGCGGAGCCGCAAGAAGTCGATCAACATGTAGAGCAGCTCGCCATGATCGGACTGGGTGGTCGTGGTATTATAGTCCCGAAAGACACGGTAATTTTCGGCAACGGCTTCGATAGCGAGGGTCAATAATTCGACCGCCTCCTCGCGGGGCAATTTGTCGTCGAGGTCCTCGAACAACAAGAAGTCATCGGCAATGTTGTCATCTTCTTCCAGGGCTTCGAGCCAGTTATCGACTCCCTGATGCAGAATGCCCCGTAAATTGCCCAGGCTACTCATGAGACGATGGTCGAAAATATCTTTGCCGTAATGGCTGATGAATCCGACGAAGCGTTGCCAGTCTTTCTCTTCGGCCAGTTTCTCGGCGACGCTAAGTCTCAAGGTGCGACTATGTTGCAGCCAGCGCTCGAGTTGGCCTTCGGTCAGCAATTGCAGGGCATCGACCAACATGTGGTCGGCGTGGGCCATGTCCTGATCGGGTTCCTGCTTTTCCCAGAGTTCCGCCGAGGCGACCATCGACCTCACGATGGCTTGATAACCGTTTTCAAACATGCGATCGAACTCGGTAACCGCTCCCTGCCCGACGGGGTGATCGGTCTCCATGCGTTGTGCCAGTTCCAAGAGCCCGCAGGTTTCGCGGATCATGCCTAACTGGGGAAGCCACCCCAGCAGATCGCTCAACAAGTGCTGGAGGCACCGGGTATTGACGATTCTGCGCGGTTCTCCCCCGCGAGTGTGAGGAACGTAGAGCAACGGTTGCGGGAGCAGAGATTCTACAAACTCGGGCCACAAACGGTGTACTTCGTCGGCATCTCCCGAGAGAACTCCCCGGAGAACTTGCACCGACAGGGCATCGATGGGGTCGGCTAGAGGCTCAACCGACTCCAGAATCTCGGCCCCCCGCGTGGCGGCCAAGAGTCGAGCCGTATCGGCCGACTCGACGCAGGTGGTAATGATTTGTTGGACCAAGGATTCCTTGATCGTGCGTAGCCGGTCGTATTCGATGAGCGAGTCATGCGATCCACTGGGAAGAGCAAACTGGAAGCGATGCACCATTTCCAAGAGCTCGATCAGATTGCTGAAATTGGTGCTCGCTTGGCTCAACCAATCGTCGAAGAGCGAGGCGGGTCGAACGTCTGGGTCTGTGGAAAGGGTCTCGGTGTTCCGGCCCCATACGATCACGGCGTGCTTCCAGAGATTGGCCACTGTCGAGAGGAAATCGAGCCGTTGATCGAGCCGCTGGACTTCGTATTCCCAGTCGGACTCTTCGTATTCGATCCCGTCATCGAAGATTTCACCTTCGTTGCCATCGTCGGTCGTATCGCGGTAGACCATTTCTTCGTAGGCAGCACTGAAGATGGAATTTTCTTCGTCGTCTTCGTCCTCTTCATCTTCGAGGGGCTCTTCCAGGTCCTCTTCCGGGTCGTAGTACTCCACATCGTCGAGATCATCGAAGAGGTCGCCAAACTTCGAGTCGATCGCCAACACAGGAGCTTGCCAATACTCCTCGGCGTTGGCTTCGAGTAATTCAAAAAACCGGGCCACCTCGGGCCAGCGATTGACGCCTGATTCGGCTTGCAATTCCTCGACGATTGCTAGCCAGCGGAACGCCAGCCGCCGAAATGAGCTTTCGCCTTCTTCCAAGGGGGTGCGTTCCTTTTGGCTTACCCATTGCATCATCAGGGCCATCGACGCCACGGTATCGTCGTGATCGAGCAGGGCTTCGATGACGAGCTCAAAGGCCTTGGAGTTGTCGAATTGGTCGACGAATAATCGCCAAAAAGCAACGTCTCCCGCAGCGGCACCCGCTTTGTGCCACGCATTGAGGGCTCCGGCGACGAGATTAGCAGAGACTTCGATTTCCTTGGCAACCAGCCGGCCGACCCCTTCGACCGAGTACGTGGCAAATTGGTCCCACCAAACCGACAATCGTGCCAGCAGCGATGAAAACCGCTTTTCCATATCTTGGTCATCGATGGCGGCCGACTCGCTCCAAGCCCGTGCCGCCAGCGCGAGCACCTGATCCACGAGCTCGATAAGTTCATCCACGCGCCAATCGTGAACGCTGTTTTCCAGGGCCGGGAACAGACTGAAATTTCCGGCAAACCCAACCACGTTCCAGGGATCCACCAGGGCCCCGCAATCGATGGCACGATGTACCAAGCCCTCGATCAATTCCAGGTTTTCGTGCGCTTGCTGGAGCTCTCCTTCGTCGACCGCATCGTGGCCGGCAGTTAAGCGGCAGTAGATTTCGCTCAACATCCGCGCGGCAGGCACACGAACCGAATCCGCCTGCGCCTGGGCTGCCTGGGGATATCCCAAGCGGGCGTACAAGTACGCTAAATGCACTTGCTGCATCTGCAAGGCACGTCGCCGCGCTAGTTCATGGTTCAAGTGCTGCCGGGCCCCACCAAAGGGTTGGCGATAACGTTCTGCTTCCGCCAAGAGCCGCCGACCATGAGCCCCTTCGATTTGCGAAAGAAGTTGCTTGTAAAAATCGTCGCGGTAGGCAGCGATGTGCGGCAAGAGGGTCGAGAGGGTAACGGTCGAGTCATGACGAGCGGGATGGTCACCACTGGTGCCGGCAGCCATCAGCATGGTTCCGGCCAGCACGGACGCGGCCTCGACCCAGCTTTCAGTAGCCGAGCAAGCTTCGGTTTGGATCTGGGATTCGCAGCGCGACAGGAGTGCGTCGAGAGTTACTTGTTGCAAGACGAAGCGATAATAGTACCCATCGGAAGTGAGTTGATGGGGATCCCATTGCCCGAAATGATAATTGGGTCGACGATTCACGGGGTGATCGAAGTCGTAAGCCCGCGGGTCAAGGGCGATCTCTTGCAGTCGTTCGAGATCGAACCAGGCGCGTGCCAAGAGCTCTTCGTCGCTGTTGGCCAAGATATTCAAGGCGAGTTGAATGATGTTCGCATACCGCCCTGCGGCAACTCCTGCCCCTCGAATGTACAAGGGGATCGGACGCACCGATTCATGCGGATAGGGTTCCGAGAGATTGCCCGACGCGAGAGTGGCCAAGGGCCGATAGCCGACATAGTCGTTCAATTGGTCGAGCGCGCCGACCACGATGCGCTCGGTTTCATCCCAAGGAGAACCTTGGGAAAGAATCGCCTCGCAGGCGCGGCCCAGGAAAAAAGGCTGCCAGAGGTCCTGGGTGGTTTGGTGAAACAAAATGTCTCGATGAAATTCGCGGTAGGCGGTCAGCAGGTGGTCGAAGAGCAGCTGGGTGACCGACTGGGCTTGGGTAATATCGGCGAACGCTCCCCCCTTGGTTTGGAGCCGCGCGCAAGTTTCCAGCCAATAGTTTTTCAGGAGGGCTGGTCGATCGGGCTTCTCCGGCCCGAAGAGTCGGAATAATTCGTTGATATTCCGCAAGAACTTGGAATCGCTCGCCCCGGAGGAGAAATTGAGATATCCAATCATCTCCTCCAAAATGCTGTCCAAATCGGGCATTCCGAGCAATTGGGGATCGTCTTGATTCGAGGGAGACTTCACGGTTGCAGTTGAACAGGTTGCTGGAAGGAAGGCGGACTGCGTCCGGAATCGTATTTTCCCGGAGAATAGCGCCTTCATGGTACGTGACCTCCTACCGGAGAGTCTAGGTGCGAAAAAGGCCCAGCGATTGGCAAGTTTTTTGCATTCGGGCCTCTCCCAGGTTTTGTCATGGGCGATCCCAGCAATTAGAATGGGAAAGTCGCCGAGGTTGCCCGACAGGGCCGATCCGTTTTCGGTTTAGCTTAGTTGTCATTCTCGCGCAGAGCTTGCCCCTCGCGGAGGCGGGGGCGGGAATCCAGTGCGAAAGTTATAGCGTGAAATACTGGTTCCCCGCCTACGCGGGGATGACAAGCGCGCCAAGGATCGGCTTCATTCCTATGACAACTTGAAAAACTGATCGGCCCTCAAGTACCCGAGGGTTGACTTGGCATATGTTCATGATTGAGTTACTTCGAGAGAGAAAGTCCTGTGCAATGATTGCAGTTTCGCGGCAATGTGTCGTTTGGCCTGGGCGGGTGGCACTCGCCCTTGGGCTGTTCTTGATTCCGCTCGCGGCGGAAGCCCAATCACTCGTCGACTACGCTTCGGCAGCAACGGTCGGATTGGAACGGGCTTGGTTTGCACAGGTTCGCGTGGATGTCTCGCGCCACCGAGTTGCGGGCTGGACCTTGTTTGCGGACAACCTGATCGCGCTCACCAGCGGCGGGGTCTTGCATTCTTTGAATGCCGAAACAGGCGAAACCTTGTGGGTCACGCAGGCGGTTCCCGTGGATCAACACGTCGCGGGCCCCGCCGTCAACAAAAAGCATGTGGCGGTTGTCAGTGGCGCGACACTCTATGTGATGGACCGAACGAGCGGTCGCTTGCGGTGGGATCGGGCATTGGGAAGTGCTCCCGCGGCGGCACCGGCCGTGAGTGACAATTATGCCTATGTGTCGTTCCTCAACGGACGCATCGAGGCCCACAATTTCGAGGCACCTGAGATTCCTACTTGGTATTTCCAATCGATCGGGCGGGTGTTTCACAGCCCCACCACCAGTACAAACTTTGTGTCGTGGCCCTCGGATCGAGGATTTCTGTACGTGGGCCAAGCGGATACCCCGCATGTCCTGTACCGCATCGAAACAGATTCGCCCGCGACGGCTCCTCCGACCGAGGCACATTCGCAGTTGTATGTTACTGCTGCCGATGGACTCCTCTATTGTTTTCAGCACACCACCGGGCGAGAAGTCTGGCGGTATTCCATGGGCTTCCCCGCCAATAGCCGCCCCGCTGTGGTCGGCGATCGCATCTATGTCGCCTCGAGCGAGCCGATGCTTCACGCCCTCGATGCGCACTCCGGCGAGTTGCTCTGGAGTAGCCCGGGGATTACGCAGTTCGTCTCTCAAGGGATCAAGAATGTGTACGGCCTGGACGATCGGGGGCAGTTCGTGATTATCGGTAAAAAATCGGGCAAACGAGTGGGTACTCTTCCCGGTGCCGGTTATCAGGCAGTGTTCAACGAACAGTCCGATCGCATCTTTCTTTTCGACAAACGCGGCTTGGTGCAGTGCCTGCACGAAATGGACGCGGTCGAGCCGACCATGTATCAAAAGTCCGAAGATGCGGAGAAAGCGGAGGAACCGACCGACGCTGCGATGCCGTTTGTCGAAGAAACTCAACCCACTCAGCCGGAAGTCTCCGAACCTGCCGCAGAGGATACCGAAGTGGACACATTTGAAGAGCCCGCCGAAGAACCCGGCGACGAAGGGGACAATCCCTTCAGCTTCGGCGAATAGCGCTCGAGCTCACCGCGAAGGAACATTTGGGGGGATTTTCACGCGGACACGCAGAGTCGCAGAGAGACCTGGTTGCAACTCGTCGCGTCTCTGCGCCTCCGCGTCTCTGCGTTGGATTCGATTGAATTCAGGATTCACCACAACGACACGAAGGGCACGACGAAGAGTAATATACTCCTTCAGTTCGTAGGGTGGGTAAGACAGCGCCGACGTCGGCAAAGATGGTACGTGACTATCTCCGGACAATGTCGCCATGGCGAGGGTCTTACCCACCTCCGTCGAGATGCGTTGAAAAGGTGGGTGAGGCACCAACCAATAGCTTCCATCGTCAAAGTGCGGAATTCGCTCAACAGCCAAGCCGGCTCAGCCTCACCCACTCT
>CALMBE010000555.1 GCA_937860165.1 uncultured Planctomycetaceae bacterium | reverse complement strand
GAGACCGAACTCAATCGGTCTTCCCTACCCCTATCAGTCAAATTGTACCACTGCCGCAATGGTGGCTGCGATTGACTCGGCATCTACAGGGATCTACGCTTAGAGTGTGGACTATCGCAGTATTATTACTATTGAGCCGGGCAAACGCGGCGGCAAACCGTGCATCCATGGCATGAGAATCACGGTGTACGATGTTTTGTCCTACTTTGCGTCTGGGATGACGACCGAGGAGATTCTGAATGATTTTCCTTATCTCACCAAAGAGGATTTGCTGGCCTGTTTTGCCTATGCGGCCGATCGTGAGAAGCAATTGCTGGTCAAGCAGTGATGAAACTTTTGTTTGATCAGAATCCGTCTCCTCGACTTGTCCAACTGTTAGGGGACATCTTTCCAGACTCAGCTCATACTCATCGACTGGGGCTCGGCGAGAAGCAGGACGCCGTAATCTGGGACTTTGCTCAAGAGCATAATTTTATCATCGTCTCAAAGGATTCCGATTACCTTGATTGCTCAGCCGCCTTCGGTTTTCCTCCCCATGTCATCTCAATCCGTTCCGGCAATTGCAGTACGAACCATGTGCAGGCGTTGCTGCAAAGGCACATGGAAGCTACTGAGCGGTTCCAATTTAATACCCGATGTCATCGCCGGGGTACAATTCACCGACGGAGTCAAACCCCAAGAAGTCGCCGCCTGAAAATACTTCATCCACAACAGTTGACAATATCAGGGCCAATGACTTTTTTTGACAATGGCGGGTGCCATGGCCACGGCGGTACTCCGCTGTGGCCATGTTTTCTAGACTATTCACATGCTCACGCTGGAGTACCAGCGTGAACATGGCACCCCAATTTGAAAAATTGGTCGGCCCTGTTGGCCGTGGAAACCGGATACGAAGGGTTGGTTTCAGAGGCATTCGTCTTCTTCCGACTGCAGTTCCTCTTGACCTTTTGCACTGTCCCGACAAGCATAACCTGCTGTTTCCCATACCCGGGGGGTATTTTATTCTTGCGCGGGAGGCCTCCTTGCCCGAGTTTCCTTGTGACCGAGTGGCAGTCCCCGAAGATACTCCTTGGATTGCTCGGCTCATGGCGACCGAGTTGTTCGACGATCCGTTGCAAGGCTGGGTGTTTCCCGACGTGGGTACTCGGAAGCAACAGAGTGAGCGATTGGCACGGTTCCTGATTGAGCCCTTAGTTTCCTCGGGAAACGTGATGGTGATCGAAGACCCGTCGCAGCAGATCGCCAGTGCTGCGGTGTGGATCCCACCCTACCCCCCTGCCCTGTCGCGTTGGGGGCACTACCGGGAATCGCTCTTCATGCGATGGATGTTTGGTCAACGCATCTACCAGATACGACGAGGATGGTCTCTCCTGGCGGCCCGCCACCCCCCGCAGCCCTACTGGTATTTGTTGGCCTTGGTCACGGCCTCTAACCGGCGTGGCCAAGGGTACGCAAGATTGCTGCTGAACCGGCAGTTTTCCAAGTGCGATGCCAATAAGGAAACAATCGCTCTAGAAGCAGCCCAGCCAGCCAATCTTACTTATTATCAACGATTTGGCTTCCAATTGCGTGGCGAGGTGATTCCTGAAAATGGTCCCCGCGTCTGGCTCATGACCCGCGAATCGGGAGTTCTCGGAAATCTTTAGAAAATCGGCTCCCCCGCAGAATCTGTGGGTGAGCCAAATTCAAGGCCCGCTTCCGTTTTTACAGGAGGCTGAAGATCCGTTTGCGCGGTTGTTACCGCTGAATAGCCAAGAGCGAGGATCAGCATCGCCAACGTACGAGAATAATGGCAGAATAGCACGGGTCACTCTCTTTCTCTTCACAAGGGATGTGTTGACTTAATAAAAGCCTTAATCACTTTGACAGGATCATTACTTAGATTGACGAGTTTGTACGAACCGGCCGCAGCAGGCACCACAAAAGTTTCTAAAAAGTTGAATCGCTCGGTCATACCATTGTGGGTTTCGACCATTAAACTTGAACCCTCGACCAGCATTAACACATGCGGAGAGCCGGTGGTGTTGCCCATCACTTCCGTTTCAAATTCATAGCGATGAACATCATAGAAGTGTACTGCATGCGTCGGCAAATGCACGATCCGCCAATTATCACCAAGAGCGATGACTTTCGGTTGGCTGATAAGTTGCCGCGGGACTTCAGCGCCTCGCCGTTCAAAACAGAGGTTATCGAACGCACGTGCGATATTCAGCGGCCGTGGGTTACCGTCTAACCCCAGTCTTAACCAATCGTACATTTTGAAGGTAAAAATATAGGGAGTGGCGCTGATTTCCAGCACCACAATATCTGCTCCGGAGCAATGAATCGTCCCATTGGGAATTAGCAGCAAGTCGTGTCGACGAGCAGGTACGGAATTGACAAATCTTTTCACGTCCATGGTTGTCGAGTTGCGAAAGCTCTGCTCCAACTCGGTGCGGAATTCAATGGGATCGATATCCTCGCGGAAACCGAGATAGACTTCCGCACCGGCTTTGCAGTCGAGAAGATAGTAGGTTTCGTCTTGTGTGAAAGGTTCACCAAAATGTTTTTGGATATAATCTTGGCGTGGATGGCATTGAAGGGATAAATTACCACCCTCAAAGGTATCCAGGAAATCGAACCGAATGGGAAAGTCAAAACCAAACCGATCGGCGCTCTCGCCCAGCACCTCGCGAAAGTTACGGTACATCAACCAATCGAATGAGACCTCGAGCAGATACTGACCGTCGGAGAAAGCCAGACCATTCTCTGGCGAGATGAGCTCGAAAGACCAGGCGTAGTTTGGTACGTCTTGCGATAGTTGAGGAAGACGCTTCTTAAGCCACTGCCCGCCCCAAGGCCCTGGCTCGAACCAAGGTCGAGCGCGAAAGAAGTTCCGACTCATTCGTTCCAGGGCATCCCGCAGGATTGTCCCAGCCACAAACGTAGGTTCGTCGGGCCGCTGTCCGTCGACAAACCAATCGACCCGATCGCTGAGAATCGACTTGTGGCGATTAAGGACCTGCCAGTCGACGAAGTAGAATCGTTTGTACTGTTGCTGAGGCGTCAGAGACACCTCAGCGCCGATATTCCGAACCTGTCCGGCACGGGAACGATATTGCAGTTCGTTCTTGGGTAGGTCAACGTAAACCAGCGGACCTTCCCATTCAACCAATGCCGATCCGCAACCATACAAGATCGTCATCAAGGCATCAGGATCGGGACGCAACGCCCTCAGCAATTCGGGATCGAAGAAGTCCATCAATTGTCCGAAGAAACGCGTACCAAATAACGGATCATCGTCTCCCAGAAAGGGTTTCACGATAGCTTCAATATCAGCAGCCGATCGTTGAGCTAGGGAAACATCAATCCATGTGGCGGTGATGTTTAATCGTGACAAAGCCTCCTGCAGCCGCTCCCGGAAGTTTTCCCAAAACACTCCCACAAAGCCGTCGATTCGAATTATCCGCTGTGAGGCTAATTGGACTGCAAGAATTTCGAAGCCGAAACCGATCGTTTCGGACTCGAGGGGAAATGCCGGATAGAGGCTGTAGGCATCTTCTGAATTGCTGCACGGTTTGGCCGGGGCGACTGACAGCTTCGTCCTACGAAATGTTGCATCATTTCGAAGGTCAGTCGAGGTGTTAGGCACGATGGTTCTTACTTTCTTAAAACCCAGGCCGCAATGTAGGCCTTTCTTGTCTATTGCTCACCAAATACGTAACAAAACATCAATTGTTATTCTTGATTAGTCGAACTCTCTCTTTCTAGTGCCTTTCCGATAAAGGAAGCTGCATTCCGACTGGAAACTGCCTCAGATCGTTCAGCAAGTAGGATATCAACTTACATGCGCTGGTCAATCCTTGAGGCGATAAATGCAGGGCCGATCAAATATTCATTTTGGGGTGCCATGCTCACGCTGGTACTCCGGCG
>CALMBE010000554.1 GCA_937860165.1 uncultured Planctomycetaceae bacterium | reverse complement strand
ATGAGCCGGCTACGGAATGCAACCCACCCCCGAACTCATCGGATGAATTGCCGCTAACCAGGACCTGTTCCAACGTGAGATTTCCCGAGTTGAGAATCCCGCCGCCGCTATTAACTCCCAAGACTTTTCCCCTGGTAATAGTCAGATCGCTGATCTTGGCAACTACGCCGGTATTGATTTGAAACACCCGGCTGAGCAGGTTGCCATTGACAGTCAGCTTGTCCTCACCGGGCCCCACGATAGTCACATCTTTGTTGAGCACCAATTGCGTTCCTGACAGAACGATTTTACCTTCCAAGCCAGGTGCAAAAGTAATCGTGTCGATCCCTGCTTGAGTATCGGCCCCTGAGTGATTGAGTGCTTCGCGCAAGCTCCACCGATTATCCGTGGAATCCCCGGCAATCGCAACATCTTCCAGCGTAGAAACCGTGTACTGTGTAGCGCTCAACATTTCCCGAGCTTCAAGATTCTCGAACAGTGGCCGCCGACCGAAGTGGGTCTGCGTGCCTTTTTTCCGAAGCTTTCTCCGAAACCCCAATTGCGAAAGTGTCTTATTCCAGCAGGAAGGAAAGCTTTTCATGGGGAAGACCCTTGTGTGTTGAATGTCCGAGAGGGGTGATTCCGTTCGCTGGCCAAACGCCTGGCGGTAGACTTTACCACAACTCTAACGAAAAGTACTGCGAGCCAATTGCCATCGCGGAGGTATTGTTTGGTAGGTTCAACCCAATTGCAATAACAGATGGGTCCAATCCGCTAAGTTGTGGTTACTGTGCTGCGATTGGTATCCTGCGGTCACGTTTGTCGCGACCAGCTTCTCCTCGGATAAACTAGCAGTGCAATAGGAAAAAATTCATAAATATTTAACATTTGGTGACAATAGTGTGTCACCACAAGATGTAGGTTTGCCAGTTATGAAGGATTGCCATTTTTCCGTCGCACCATCGTCGAGGCGATAAAAACTGACTCGCAGCAAAGCGGACTTCCTGCGAGTTGACAGCGCTTTTTGTGGGAAGTGGATCGCTTAAGTCGGTGAAATGGGCTGCTTTCCAGGGCGATTTATTCGTTCAACCCCCGTTGATTTATCTGTAAAGAGCGACCACAGAGTGCACCGAGTAACCACGGAGGATGGGAGTGCGTACTTCTCCGTGAACTTCCGTAACGCCTGTGGTGAAAATGATTCAATTAAATTGTTCAGCGCAGAGTCGCAGAGTCGCGGAGGCGCGGAGGCGCGAAGACGCGACGACAGGTAAGCAGCCCGGCGACATGTCCACGACTAGGAAAGGAACACTAATTGCCACTGATGCGCACTAATAGGAAATGATTAGGGCGTAGTCCGGAACGAGGTACTCCGAAGTTCCGGCAGCGTTATTTGGTAGGCGTGAATTTCGAGCTACGAGTTTTGAGAAAAGAGGGGAAAAGAAATTAACTCGCGCCTCGCAACGCGAAACT
>CALMBE010000553.1 GCA_937860165.1 uncultured Planctomycetaceae bacterium | reverse complement strand
AGCCGAGGCGGGACTCGAACCCGCACGAGGGTTACCCCCCACTGGATTTTAAGTCGTACCTATCCGTTTGATAGGGCTATCCACTTGACTCCACCAGTACTAGGTCTTGTGGTTACTCGCCGTCCGAACGTCCTCCGATCAGGCCTCGATGCGGGTTTGGCGGGACTTGGACCGCTTGCTGGAGTAGGCGGTAGAACAGCTTGCCGCGGGACCGTGAGGTGCGGCGGTTGAAGCGGAAGGTGAATTCGTCCAGGTAATAGTCCAAGTGTTCGGCGCTGACGGCCCCTTGGTGCGTGCCGAGCAACCACCACTTCAGGAGCGAGGCCACGCGATGGACCCGCGGCAACAAAGGGCTCGCCGCGTTCTTGGCTTTCTGTCGCGCCAAGACCGTTGGGCGGTGCTGGTAGCCGATCGCTCCGAGCCCCTGGTAAGCCTCGCTGCCGTCCGTGTGGTGGTTCGATCGTTTCCAGGACAAAGCGGTGGAGTCGCTTCTTCGTGGGCCTCGGCATGGCGGCGAGCCGAATGCGGCCGATTCCCGCACCGTCTTCTTCGGCGGCAATCGCCACCACGGCTTTGGGGTCGATCCACGCCCCCTCCTTGGGATCCTCGCCCCCCACATACGTCTCGTCCACCTCGACGCGGCCGTGGAGCTTGTCCCGTCCTGGACGGACCATCGCTCGTCGCAGTTTAGGCAGCCAAGTCCACGCTGTTTGATAACTGCGCAGCCCCAGAATCCGCTGGAGGTTCGCCGCGCTGGCAACGTTCTTTTGGCTCGTCACGTGCCAGATCGCCAGAAACCATGTCGCCAGCGGCGTGCGCGTGTCCTGAAAGATCGTCCCGGCGGTCACGGACGTCTGGTGGCGGCAGGCTTGGCAAACGAGCCGTCCCCGAGAGGCCGGCCAAGCGAGGCCCCCTCGGCAACGGGGGCAAACAAAGCCCTTCGGCCAGCGGAGAGCAAACAGGTAAGCGCGGCAGGACTCTTCCGTCGAAAACCGTCGCTCCAACTCCAAAACCGTTCTCGGATAGGGCTCCTCCATGCCCAAACACTCGATGTTGGGGTCGGTGGAGTCAAGTGGATAGCCCTTGCGGACAATCAGGCTCCACGCCGATCAAGCGGGTCAGCGGGAAAAAAAGCCCGCCGACAGGCGGGACAGTAGTACTCCGGTTCGCTGATGGTGAGCGGCCCGCGACGGCCGATCAACTCCCGCGAGCGCTGCCCTCGGTAGCGACTCAACTGGCCGCACTCGGGGCAAACCGATTCGTCCGCGACAGGGCGACTGATCGACTGCTGCTTGACCAGCTCCGCATGCACCGCATCGCCAATCTCGACGGCCTGGGTCTCAATCGCGTCCAGCCAACTGAGGGCATCGCTATCATCCACTTCGCCTAATTCCTCGCCCAACTGGCGAGCAAAGGCCGTGATCCGCCCCTGAATTTCTTGGCTTCTTGCCATCCGTGGCTCCTTGAATTCTCCAGCTTCCCGCCGGAACACCCCACCTGCGGTCAAATCCTGCTACCACTTATAGACCGCGCAAACCGCAGGCTGCACCCAATTGCCGCAAGCATCGGAAGGGCTTCACCACCCGCGGGGGCAATTGTCCTTTTTGAGGGGAATAAAACACATTCGTTTGTTTCAATGTTGGGCGAAACGTCCGATTGGCCCATTGTCGGAGGAGCACTGGTTTCAACTCCTAACTCGCGTCGCTCGAACAATTTGGTATCTCGACTGCATTTCCGCGATGCGCTGATTCATGTCGAGTTTGAACTTCCCAAGACCGGCGATGGGAATAATGGGGTGTATCGCCATGGGCTTTACGAAATTCAGATTCTCCGTTCCCCCACCCCCCCAAGCCGGTCAAAAAGCGATATGGGGGCCGTCTATGGTTTGCACCCACCTCGAACTGCTGCTGGCTTAGGCCCCGGAAAATGGCAGTCCTTAGAAATCTGCTTTCGAGCCCCGCAAACAGACTCCGCTGGAACTCTTCAATCCAGCGGTACGATAACCGCATGGCTAAATGGAAGGTTGATTCAGGACCGAGCGAAAATCGCCGAAAAAGCTTCTGACTACAACCCTGACGTGTACGACACGACCCCCTACATCGAGCAGATTCACGTCCGGCAGAGAAAAACGGGGATCGGCCCACTAATTCTTCAAGATCATGACAGTCCCGTGCGCTTCCGCAATATTTGGATTAAACCCCTCGATGATCGCGCGGCTTACTACAATCCGCCGACGGGGGAAGTTACTCGGCCTGATTAGCAAGAGTAATTTGGCTATCGGTGACTCGGCTCGACAACCTGATTCACTCCGCAACGTTCACTCTGCAACTACGGGCTTGGCGACTTCGATCTCGCGCGAAGCGCTTTCCGCTTCGAGACTAGCCACTGGTTCACCCAAGATTCGCCGCAGTGCGATTTCGAGGTTTTTTCCCCGGGCATTCATGCTCACGACATTCCCGGCTTGGTCGACAAGAATCGCCCGTGGAATTCCCGTGATGCCGTAGTACACGGCCAGGGGTTGTTCCCAACCCCGTTCGTTTTCGTTCTGGCTGAACAAAGTGACCCAGGGGAGGCCGGTCCGCTGGATATAACTCTCGGCTTCATCGCGTTTTGCATCGAGACTGATGCCGACGACATCGAAACCCTTTTGGTGGTATGCCTTGTAAAGTCGCAACACATTGGGGACTTCGGCCCGACAGGGCCCACACCAGGTGGCCCAGAAATCTACGAGCACTACCTTGCCACGATAGGCAGCCCAGTCGAAAGGGGAACCATCGAGCAGGGTGCCAGTGACTTCGATCGGATTGCCGGGCAGACCCATGCGGCGGGCAATTCCCTCCAAGAGTGGAATCACTGACTGCAGGTCCTGATTGTTGCTATTTTTGATAAGCGGAATCGTGCCATCCAAGAGCCGCTTGGCCTGTGACTCCCCACCGACATCGCCCAAATAGTCGACGACAGTCATCATCATCTGGAGCTTATTTTCGTCGAGAGTACCACTGCCGATAAATGCCAGGATGTTGTCGATGAGTCCGGTTCGTTGCGCCTCGTTCAATTTCGACCACATCCCCAATCCCAACTCGACATTGAATTTCATGCCGATTTCCTGGACAGCCGGTCGGGGATCGGCCAGGGCGGCAGAGATTGCTTGGCGAAATTGGGTACTGGCATCCTTCTCACCAAGTTCTTGTAAGTAATGCAAAGCCTGGAGACGATAGAAGTGATTCTCCATCGCTTGTTCGTCGGTGACCTCGAGGGTCATGATCTTATCCGTGGCACCGAGGACGGTGCGAAAAATTTTCTTTTGGTGCGCGACGACTTCTTCTTCGCTTTTGCCGGCGGGCTCCATTTCTCCCAATCCGTCCAAGAACTCGAAAACAGCTTCCGCCGTGGTCGCCTCGGGAGGGACTGGAATCGAATCCGCTTCCTGACCACGGGCGACAAGGGTGACAAGGGTGACATTCAACAGGTAGAGACAGAGAACGACCTGCAAGGATCGTATCCGCAGCGGGGCACTAAGTACAAAAGACATGGAACTCTTCGCTAGGGTGAGGGAGGATTGGCGACGCTACTTTAGGATCAGTAATTATCGCCGGATAATTCCCCGATGCAAGTCGAGAAACATGGCGGTGCTGTCTGAAGGGAGAAGGGAGAAGGGGGGAGGGGGAAGGGAAGAGGAAAATACTTTCGACCAACCACCAACCACTCACCACTCAATGGATATGGTGAAAATCGGCAATAATCTTCCAGGCTTCGGCCGGGGAATCGGCATACGAGCAAAGACTCAAGTCCTCGTCGGCAACCACGCCCGCATCTGCCAAATACTGAAAATTGACTACGCTCGACCAATATTCCTTGCCATACAGAATAATGGGAATCTCCTGCATCCGGCCGGTTTGCCGGAGGGTAAGGGTGTTGAAAAGCTCGTCGAGCGTGCCGTAGCCCCCGGGAAACACTACCAAGGCCGCTGCCCGCAGAATGAAGTGAAACTTGCGCAGGGCGAAATAACTAAACTGAAAGCAGAGTCCGGGCGTGATGTACGGGTTCGGTTCCTGTTCGTGAGGAAGCTCGATATTGAATCCAATACTGCGGGCCCCGATCTCAAACGCGCCACGATTAGCCGCCTCCATGATGCCAGGCCCACCACCAGTGGCGATCACGAAGTTGCACTTGCCGTTGGTCTGGCAAGTGGAAGAGACCAACCGACTGAACTCGCGCGATTCATCGTAAAACCGACTCTTGGCGAGGACACTTTCCGCCCGCTTAACGGCACGCTGGGCATGGTGGTCCTGGGGATTCGCGGTCAATGTTTTCTGGGCCAGCGCGAGTCGCTGAAGGGCTACCTCGCGTTCGACAATTTGAGTCCCTCCGAACACCACCACTGTGGAGTCGATTTTATTTTCGCGCAGCAGCGTTTCCACTTTGTGCAATTCGAGTTGCATCCGCATCGGACGTTGTGCGGCTCGACCCAGAAAATCGATGTCGACCTCGGCCATGCGGTAGCTGGGAGAAAGCAGAATAGCTTTGCGATTTTCTTCAACTTCGGGGGAGTGTTTCATGGTAGTTCGTACAACGTAAACGTCACTTTAGAGCCAAAGGCAAGAACGCTGGCCGCCAACGTTACCTCATCGTCAGGTTGCATATCCAGATTCAGCACGCTACCGGCTAGGCAACTTGTTACGGTTACACGAGTTCTTGGGTCTCCCCCATCGAAGGGATTTGAACATCCCAACCCCGAGATTTGGTAAGTTCGGCAGCAAAGGCCGCGGCACTGTCGGGCTCGCCATGGGTGAGAAACACACGTTTGGGATCGGGCAGAGGGCCGAGCCACCGCAACAAATCGCTTCGATCCGCATGGCCACTGAGGCCGGGAATGGTCTCAATCGCTGCCCGCACGGGGAGGTCTTCGCCGTGCATCCGCAGGGTCTCGGCCCCATCTTGGAGTAACCGGCCGCGCGTGCCGACGGCCATAAAGCCTCCGAGAACAATCGTGTTAGCAGCCGAGGAAATTCGCTGTTTCAAGTGATGCACGATCCGCCCACCAGTCATCATGCCACTACTGGAAATAATGATCGCAGGTCCGCCATGGCGGTTGAGTGCCTTGGATTCGGGGGTCTTGCGGCAATAAAACACCCGTGAGCCACCTAAGAAGGGGGTCTCTGCATCCAATTCTCCTTCGCTCAAATCAATATCCTCGTCGTACTCGCGGTAAATCGCGGTTGCGTCGCAAGCCATAGGGCTGTCGAGATAGATTGGCAAGTCAGGTATCCGGCCCTCCTGCTTCAAGAGCTGCAGCATGTACACGAGCTGTTGCGACCGACCAACGGCAAACGCAGCGACGAGCATCACTCCGCCACGCTTGACCGAGCGATTTACAACGTCAGCCAAGCTTTGGAGCAGGTCGATCTCGGCATGATCGCGATTGCCGTAGGTGCATTCGCAAATGAGATAATCGCACTCGGTCGGGGGGGCGGGGTCGTGATAGAGTGGGCCGTCGTAGCGACCCACATCGCCCGAAAACAAAATCCGCAGCGCCGGCTTTTGATTACGGATTTCGACTTCGATCATGTTCGATCCTAGCAGGTGCCCCGCATCGTGAAATCGCATCCAAATCGGTTCGGCAGGCGAAAACCATTTTCCGCGCGATTCGGTGCGAAACAACTTGACGGTTTGTTCCACATCGCGGGATTCGTAAAGGGGAAATGCCGGGATATGTTTCGAGAATCCTTTCTTGTTCGCATATTCGGCGTCGGACTCTTGAATCTTGGCCGAGTCGAACAGAATGATTTGCCCCAGTTCGGCAGTGGCCGGAGTGCAAAATACTTTGCCTCGAAAGCCTTGCTGCACCACGCGCGGCAAATAGCCCACATGGTCTAAGTGGGCATGAGTGAGTACTACAGCATCTAGTTTTCGCGGATTGAACGGGGGAGGGGTCCAATTGCGCTCCCGAAGCTCTTTGAGTCCTTGAAACAAACCACAGTCGACTAGCACGCAGGCATCGTCGGCTTCGATCAAGTATTTGGAACCAGTGACCGTTTGGGCGGCACCGTGAAAGGTAATCTTGGTCATCCTGTTGAATCCTTTAACCTAGACGAGGAAGCTCGATCTGAGCGTAATCATGTCATGTTTGCTCCGGTCTGGCGAGCCGGGTCGAACAGCCGACGTCACAAAGACCTGCACGGCCACGACCCGCCCGAGCGTCGACGGCAGCGGATCCACCCGCCATCGGCGCACGAGCACTGCTGTCGCGGGCGGAGTCGATCCTGTGCCCGCCCAGCCGCCGCGGGCGTCCACGTAATCCACGTAGCCGGGCGTGTTGACGTGAAGCGAGCCGGCGGGCGACGCGCCCAATTGCCATCGGGGTTCCCTACTCCCGAGTTTGGCGGCCGCCTTCTAATAGGACGGGCCGCACCGCCGCGAATCGGTATATCGGCTTTAGACAGACGGGCGCGTGGTGCGGCGCCGCAGGATCGGTGCGGGGCCGCTGGGGCAGGGCCACCGAGAGCTCCAGCGCCCCGGTTCGATGCGTTGGAGACATCCGGCTAAGTGCGATTTTGATCAGGGGGCCCGATGACTGGCCGATCGATAGGCCGTCCAGGCGCGATCGCCGCGCTGCTGTTCAGCATGACCTATGTTGAAGAAGCGC
>CALMBE010000552.1 GCA_937860165.1 uncultured Planctomycetaceae bacterium | reverse complement strand
GCTGGCTTCGCGGGTGAGGTGGTTGCAGGTCATCACGGTAGTTCGAGACTCGATCTGATCGTGCTGCAAAATTAATTGTTTGAGACGATTGACCGGTTCCAGGTCCACCGCGTTTACTAATTCCCCCAAGTCCCAAGCCAATACGGGATCCCAGCGTGGAGTGATTCCTTGGGTGCTGATAAGGCTGCTCGAGGGGGGGGGGCACACCAGGGCGAGTTTTAATGCGCGTGCTTGATCGAGTTCTGCGAATGTCGGAGTTCGAGCGAGCCAAATTGCGTTGAAACCGAGACAAGATAGTTTTTCAAACGACTCCCCTTGCCATTGGATAATGCGGTAGACCTCTGAAGTCCGATGTGGATGTTGCTTGATTCCTTGAGCAGGAAAAATGTGTTCTGCCGCTGAAGCTCCCGGCGAATCTGCCTGGGATACTCCTGCGTCGCTTTCTACCGAGGCCTGCACGACATTCTGATCGGCGAGCCGTTCTTGTACGATTCCATAGAGCTCAATCTGGTCGACTGAGATTTGAGTCGCCCCGCTGCCACCGGGCACGAGGAACACAAGTTGTCTAACGTAAGCTTCGCGCTCGTCGATACGCTCAGAGGACTTGATCCGCTCCACGCGGGCTTGTCGCTGCAAGAGTTGCGGAAGGTTCTCAAGAACCAGGGTTTCTTGGGGAAGGCCACGACTGATGTTACTGCCACGTAATAAGATATCGAGTCGACGGCCTGTCTGCGAGTTGCGACTGCGCGGTAACACCACTCGAGCGGCGATTTGAACTCCAGGTCGATTGCAGCGGATGACTGTCGCTAGTTTTAGTTCCGCGATTGTTGGTGCTGCGGGAAGATCGTAGGTGAGTTGGGCGGACTGGCCCGAGGGGCCTACCAGTTGGATCACCTCTGCCCCGTTCCCGAGAGCATTGCGATCGATTCGCTGGTCGAGGAGTTTGAAATCGGAGTCCCCATCCAGGCGCATTACAGGCGCGTCGCCATCCATGGTGTCCCGCAGGGCCGGTTCAGCGGCAGTCGCGCAGCAAAGGTAAGAGAAGGCCAACAAGAATCCGCTCAGAAATTGGCGGGAGCGAAGCCAGGTCGAATTCAGACGATGTGCCCCCTCACCCTTTCCTCTACCCCGAGTACGGTGGCGAGGGTCCTGGGAAATTGCCCGATTTAGTAGTCGGATTGGGAGCATTCGCCTATGATTCCTAGGTGCGGGACTTCACAGCTACAAAACCATAAGAAAAGAAGCCAATTAGGACCTAAACGCTTTTGGGAAGGTACCGAATCGCGGAAAACCTTCCCATGTTGCGAAAACTCAACCCCCGTTAAGTGCGTGTCGAATTGCCGTAAGTCGTGCTTGTATCAAGAGTTGAGTGTGTGTACCAGTTCAATAGCGATTAAGAAATCAACGCCATCAGTGCTGAATTGACGGGGAAAAGAAACCTTAAGAATTACCGTAACTTGTTTCACACCAATAGGTTAACGTAAACACTGGCCTGGCGGGTAGGGGTTTGGTACGGGCTCTGCTTAGTAGCAGATCAAACCCACTCATCCTTGGAGTATCACCATGAGCAGTATCCACGATTCCTCCTTTACTACCGTGGAGTCCATTCCAGCCGATTTGCAGCGGCTTACGGAAAGCATTCATCTGTTGCCCCTGGAGTATGCCTCGCAAATAGGCCCTTTAGTGGATGCGGTCGTCGAGAGTACCCGGCGGCGGCGGCGGATATTAACCCTAGTTCAAGAGGCCTTGGGTCAACTCCGCTTGGACATGAAATATCTGATGTTTGATCTCGAAGCCACCCGCCGGGAACGCGACGAATATCGTGAAAAACTTGAAGAGTTCGAGAACTAGCCCTGGAAGAACGCCTAGATTTCCCTCCAGGATGATTTCTGTTAAGATTTGGTTTAGCTAGCGACGTGAGCCTGGAAACCCTTGGCAGAGAGACTAGCTTGGAAGTGTGTGGATGTGGCAGTGTCCGATGGTTGTAAGGAGTTTCCCGTGCTCGGCAATCGAACAGATTGTCTATTATCCCGACCTGCTGGTAACTAGGAACTCAATCCGCGATTTCTCGACTCGTCGAAGACTTCGAGCCCACGATAGCGCGCTATGGTTGCTGAACTGACAGCCGAACAACTTTCGCAGCGCGCTTTGGATGTGAACATCGTAACCGACGCTGAGATGCGCGGCGTGTGGGGCGAATTTAGCGCTCACAACATTGATCGCGATCAGTTCAAGCAGATTCTGGTCCGCCGCGGTTTGCTGACCAACTTCCAATTGGAACGATTGGAACAGGGGTATCGCACGGGGTTTGTCTACGGCGACTATAAGGTGCTCTACCTGGTGGGGGCCGGAACTTTTGCTCGCGTCTATCGAGCGGCTCACCGCGTCACCAACGAACTGTTTGCCCTGAAGGTACTCCGCAAAAGCAAGAGCGACGAACCCTCCGAAGCGGATCTTTTCCGGCGCGAGGGGGAGTTGGGCATGCAACTCAAGCATCCCAACATCGTGGCGATTCACGAAGTCTATTCCAAGGGAAAGATCCATTATCTGGTGATGGACTTTGTCGAAGGGCATAACCTGCGCGACTTCTTCAAGGTGCGAGGAAAATTTGAACCCCTCGAAGCCGCGAGCATCATCGAGGGAATGGTCTCCGGGATGAGCTACGCCTTTCAGAAGGGCATCACGCACCGCGATCTCAAAATGTCGAACGTCATCGTCTCGAGCGATGGCGTAGCGAAGTTGGTCGATTTCGGATTGGCGGGGCTCGGCGGGGCAGGTGCCGATGAGGCCAGCGATGGGGCCAATCCCCGCACGATCGACTACGCCGGCCTGGAACGCGCGACCAATGTCCGCAAGGACGATATGCGGAGCGATATTTTTTTTGCTGGGTGCATATTTTACCAGCTTATGAGCGGCCACGCGCCGATGTCCGAGAACCGCGACCGCACCAAACGCCTGGATAAATCGCGGTTTCAGAACATTCGCCCGATTACCGAAGTCGATCCGAAATTGCCGTTGGCCTTGGTGCGGGTTGTCAACAAAGCGATGGAACTCGATCCCGAGCGACGTTATCAAACCCCCGCCGAAATGTTGTCGGAACTGAAACTTGCCGTCAAACGGATCAAGGATAACAAAGACCTGCCCACACAGGTGGTCGATGCGGGTCCTCAAGAAGGCCACGATTCCCAGGGCCAGCCGCGTAAGTTGATGATTGTCGAGTCCGACAACAAAATGCAGAACCTGTTCCGCGAGTTGTTCAAGAAGAAAGGCTATCGCGTATTGGTGATCAGTGATACCGACCGACTTTTCCAGCGTTTTTACGAAGATGCGAAAACTGCTGATGCGGTTCTCTTGAGCACGGGTCACATCGGTTCATCTGCCGTGGATGCCTTCAACCGATTTGCCGAAGAACCCTCGACTAAGAACATTCCGATCGTACTCTTGCTGGGAGATGGACAAGGGGCCTGGAAAGAGCGGGCCACGCTTGCCGCGCATCGGATCGCCCTGCAAATGCCAGTGAAATCGCGCGAGCTCCGTCAGGCGGTACTGCAATCGCTCAAGGACTGAGCGGCGGAGGTTTACGCTCTCGGGGGAGCCCTGCGATGCGTTGCATCGCGGCTATTGGGAATTGCGTTGCGGCGAGTTGAAAAAGTGTGCGAAACGGTTGCTACTTACCCAACGCGCTCAGCACTTCATCGAGGCAATCGACGAGGAAATCAGCGTCGTCTCGCGTAATACACATCGGGGGCTTGATGCGGAGGGTGTTGCCGAAGAGGCCCCCTTTGCCGATGATGAGCCCGCGCTGTTTGCAGGCTTCCATCGCAGCGGCGGCCTCGGTGTTGGCGGGTTCCTTGGTCTTGCGATCGCGGACTAGTTCTACGCCAAGCATCAGCCCCAGTCCGCGAACTTCGCCGATGAGTGGTTGGCGTTCTTGCAGTTCCAAGAGACGCTGCATGAGATGGTTGCCGAGGGTGAGGGCATTCTGTTGGATGCCCTCCTGGTCGATCACTTCCAGCGTCGCGAGTCCCTGGGTCATGCTGATCGGGTTACCACCGAAGGTGTTGAAGTGGATACGATTTTTCATGACTTCGGAAATCGGTTCAGTGGTGGTAAACGCCCCGAGCGGGGCCCCGTTGCCGATGCCCTTGGCCATGGAGATGCCATCGGGGACGACGCCGTAGTTTTGGTGCGACCAGTAGTGATGCCCCGTGCGCCCAAATCCCCCCTGCACTTCGTCGGCAATGCAGAGGCCGCCGTGCTGGCGGACGATGTCGTAGACGACCTGAAAAAATTCCTTGGGGGGAGTGACGGTTCCGCCGACTCCCTGGATCGGTTCGCCGATGAAGCACGCGATCTCGCCGTGCGACTGGTATTGAATGACATTTTTCACATCGTGGGCGCACTTCAAGTCGCAACTCGGATACTCCAAACCGTAAGGACACCGATAGCAGTAGCCCGGGTTGGTGTGCAGCACGTTGAGCTGTGGATTGGATTTGAATTTCCAGGTGCCGTGGGCCGTGAGTCCCATGGGAATCGAAGTTCCCCCGTGGTATCCATTGCGCAGGGCGATGACGGGCTGGTTGCCGGTGTATTCTCGGGCCGAGAGAATCGCGACCTCATTGGCTTCGCTGCCGCTGTTGGTGAAATAACTGCGTGTGAGTCCGGCCGGCATTTTGCTGGCCAGCTTCTCGGCGAACTGGGCAATCGCAGGGTGCAGATAGATGGTGGTCGTGTGCTGGAGCTTTGCCGTTTGTTGGCGGACTTTTTCGACGACATGCGGATGGCAATGACCCACGCTGACGGTCACGATGCCGGCAAAGGCGTCGAGATATCGCTTGCCGGTTTCGTCCCACAAATACTGCATGTGCCCCTCGACCACCATGAGGGGCTCTTTGTAGTAGGTGATCACACCGGGGGAAACATATTGGTGGCGCAGTGCGATGACTTCGTCGCGAGTAGGACCCTCGTAGGGTGTGGGTGTGTGTTTGCAGTTGGGAAGCGTAGCCTTCGGCTGAGTGGACATCGCTGAGTTCTCCGCGAGCAGCAGACCTGAGGAAATATGTTTCCCCGATTCTATCGGCCGACATCGAAGTTGCCCAGAACAGTGCCGAGTGAATCAGGGCCGAACTGTTTTTCACTTTAGGGTGCCATGCTCACGCTGGTACTCCGGCGTGGGCATGTGAATAGTCGAGAAAAC
>CALMBE010000551.1 GCA_937860165.1 uncultured Planctomycetaceae bacterium | reverse complement strand
GGGCGGGGTCGCCACCCGGGCCCCTCTGGGGAGTGACTTCTTCCAGAGAGATATTGCCATCGCCGTCGGCATCCAGTTCCTTAAGATTGGCCGCTGCGCGGCGAAGTTCTCGCGCCGAAATCATCCCATCGCCATCGCCATCCAGGGCAGTGAACAGCGGGTTAGGCCGGGGCCCGCGCCCACCGAATCCCCCTCGACCGCGAAAACCTTCCTCTCCCTCGCCACGACCACCCATCTCCCGGGGCGAGCCGTCCTGCTCGGAAGCAGAATCGAATCCTTCGTCCCCAGGGGGCTGCGCCTGGGCAAAGCCCGATAAGCCTAGCACCATGGCCAGCAAGAACAGTATTCGGCACAGCATGATCGATCTCCTGTAGAGCAGGCAGTATCTCGGGATTTATTCCGAGAACGGGCCATGAATTGTAGAGCCAACCCCCGCAGTTGAAACCCCGAGGAGGTTTGCCCAGTTTCGATAATTGTTCCGGTTATTCCCAATTGTGGGCCCAAGAGCCTGTTGGTGTCAATTGGAAGATAGGCCATGACAGGGCCGATCAGTTTTTCAAGATGAGGGTGCCATGGCCACGGCGGTACTCCGCCGTGGCCATGTTTTCTCGACGATTCACATGCTCACGCCGGAGTACCAGTGTGAGCATGGCACCCCACAATGAATAACTGATCGGCCCTGGATTCACTGGTAGTCGATGTAGCCAAAGTCGCCAGACTTTGGTGAGGAGCGCACTTGAGGTTAGCCGCAGTCTTTGCCACAGCCCTCCATTCTACAAGCGAGGACTGTTCCGGTTGTGCCTCTTACGAAGACTGGAGTGAATCCCTGAAGAGGCGACGGTCGATTCCATTGTAAGTTCGTCGGGAATGCTGTTGGACCCGGGCGAATCTGGATTGTGCCTAACTTGTAGGATTTGCCTCATGACCGAGAAATTTACCCGACGCATGCGCTTTACCCCGATCACCAGCACCGTGGTGGCTATTCTGATCCTGGCCGCTGGAGTGACAGCCCGACAAGAGGGTTCGCAGCAAAATGACCCCGTGGAGCAATTGGAATCCGATCTGCGATTTCAGTTCGAGAATGCCTTTCGTCACGACACTCACGAACGCGACCAACGGCTTGCGCAACTGAATCAATCGCTAAGCGCCTGGCAACAATCGCTCCAGACGCAGGAGGATCAGAAACTGCTCATCGAGTGGCTCACCCTTTCGGCCACGCGTTCTCTGCCCGGCTCGGTGGCCCAACTGCCTGAAGTGCCAGGCTTTAGTGCCTCCAACGCTATAGACCCTTTGCTGACCGAACAACTTGAAAGTTTGGGGGAAAGCACGCCCGCTCGGGGTGCCTTGCAACCAGCAATCCCTACTGTCACGGGTCCCGCTGCTGTAACCCCTACGCCCGAGCTTTCCTCGGAGTCGGAAATTAGTTTAGATCAACCCGCCACCGTCGAACCCAAGAAAGCTACCGTGCAGTTGGTTTCAGGGGGTGAAGCGCCACCGGTACCCGAAGTCGCCGATGTTGCGGGTGAGCAATTTGAGGAACCGTTGCTCGAAAAAGCCGAGCAGGCCTCCCCCGCTGAGCCCAAAGAGTTGGTCACGGTAAATCTCACGGAACTGGCTGCCCGAATTGCCGGCTACCACGACGGGCTCGATGAAGTCGAAGTGGCCCTCGTGGGGGTCGATAACGCCAGTCTAGAATTCTTAACCACACAGGTAAAAAATCTCGAAACCCTGGTCGAAGACTTTCGGTTCGTCCAGCTCTACTATGATTCGCTCACCCCCACCGAGCGGCAATCCGTGTTGGCTCCGCGTTCGCTCCAGGCTTCGATCACTGAAGTGGAACGGCACTTACTGGAGTTCGAGGAGCGGCTGGAAGAAGATTTTCTCAGTTCGGTAGATGATCGCACGGCTGAGAGTATCACTCAGTTACGACAGAAAATAGCGACGATTTCTGGGCAACTTGAGATCTAGATCCAGGCCCGGATTTCTCACCACGAATGAGACAAATAGCACGAATCAGTTTGCTGGTCTGTACTTGCAACACTAGCCAAGTCACCATGAAAAACGGTTGGTTGCGAAACCGGATTTTTCGATTGAGGAAAAACTGTGAGTATTCGTAGGATTCGTGGTTACTGTATGGTTAGAAAAGCGGGTAGTGATACCGTTTCGCCGTAAAAATGTAGGAGCGGTCTCTGATCGCGAGAGCTTTACGGACTCTCGGCGACAAGAGTCGCCTCCTCCACGCAAATGGTACCACTACCAACACAAGAGAGGCCGTGACCCGCAGATTGCGTGGTCACGGCCTCTGGTAAATCAAACTCTCGGCCGAATTGCGACGGTGTGGAGTCGCTGGAAGAAAGGCGCGTGTCGAACAGTGCTGCGCACTGCCCTTAATTGACGCGGGCCTATCCAATAAATTGGTCCTCCCGACGGAATTGTGACCGAGAAGTTTGGCTCCTAAATCTCCGCTCGAATCTCCCACCTGCGGCGGGCAAAACCTCGCGAAGTTATTGTTTACTGTTTGTTTACATCGAATCGGAAACGGACTCACCGAGACTCCAGTCGAAAATGCCTCGGCGGAGGACATTACAGGTTAATTGTATCTTAGGAAATAGAGCTGAGGGGGGATTTTTCTGTGGGCAAACATCGTACCAAAGTGAGACTGAAATTGTGGTTGCGCGTATTTTTGGTCGAAAAAGTTGCTGCGGAAGTGATCTATACTCCACGCGGGCGAATTTGAGTGGATCTTTCGCCCTTCCGGGCGAAGAAGTCCGACGCGTATCCACAAAAAACAGCTCAAAGAGGACCGCGCAGAGTATGAGCAAGCACAAATCGGGGGGGTTCGGTGGGAAAATGACACTCTAGTGCTTTGACAAAGCGTTATTTTGGGGTGCCATGCCCACGCTGGTACTCCGG
>CALMBE010000550.1 GCA_937860165.1 uncultured Planctomycetaceae bacterium | reverse complement strand
GACTTGGTTAAACAAAACCGAGCAACTCCTGCCCGTCGGCTGCGTTATGAATTGAGACGGTTGGCGAAAACCGCTCCTGTCGATTGTGCCTGAAGATTCTGCTGTGACAGAAACCGCCGTCGCACGAGGTGTAGCGGCAGGGAGCAGGGAGTTGAACTCCAGCTTCGAATTGCGTCGAAGACCGTTACAGCCGACTGTGCGCACTTAAGATACGCATTGAAGCTTCAAAATCAACAGGAATGCCAACTCAGGGAAACTTCTCGGGCACGGACTGGCCCACGATCGGCACGCTTTTGCCAAGAGGGCAAGGCGAGCTCAGCAGAGAAATCGATCGACCGCCATGTTCGAAAACCGCAGTATTCGCATCGACTTATTGACGCTGGCCCTGTTGGCGGGGACCTTGCTCGTGGGCTGTTCGTTGGCAAGTTACGACCCTGCCGACCCCCCCAGTACTCTCGTTCAGCCTCCGCGAACCGAATACCAAAACGCTTGTGGTCCGATTGGAGCGTATGTCTCGAATTTTCTGTTTGAGAGCGTTGGATTAGCAGCCTATTACGTCCTGTGCTCGCTTGCGGCACTTTCTTTTGTCCTGCTTAGTGGGAAGGGAATCGATCAACCGGTCCTTCGCGCCATTGGTTGGGCACTATCGCTCGTTGCTTTGAGCGCACTTGCAAATCTATTCCTGCCAAACTCCACCCCAGGTCCTGAAATCGGGGCCGGAGGTATCCTCGGTGCCATGGGGCGAGTCGTGTTGGAAACCCATTTTGCCCAGGCGGGTGCGTTCATCTTGGCTTCTAGCGTGCTCTTGGCCGGTTGGTTGCTCTGTACCGATTATTTCATTTTTCACGCTGCGGCCACGACTACGCTGCTCTCGGGACGCGGAATCATGACCCTCGGTCACCTCGGCAAGACCCACGCCACCAAGCGAAAATCTCGCCCTGCTAGTGATCTGCAGTCAGCGGTTGGTAGCGAAGTAGATTCCGAATCGGAGGAGGATAGCGAATACGAATATGAGGATGAATCTGCAGAAGAAGAGGAGGGAGAAGAAGCCGAAGAAGAGTGGGAATATGAAGAAGAGGATGTCGAAGCCCTCGATGAGGAGGTCGAATCCGCCGACGAAGGACCTGCCTTAACAGTTCGCACACCTGCCTCCAAACTGGAAGCCGATGAGCCCGACGCCGAAGAAATTATCCACGAAGCCACGGATGAGGAAACTCCCGCCAGTCCGCTCAAGACGAAACTCGCCTCGGCTCTGGGAATCGGCAAGAAAAAAGGTCTGCTCAAGTCGAGCGAGCGCGAAGAAGTCATCAACCAGCTCGAAGCCGCAGATCAGCAACTTCCTGAGTCCGACTTCAACTACGAATTGCCTCCTCTGGAATTGTTGCTCGAGGCCGACAATGTTTGCTACGAGGAGCACGAGAAGGAAGTCCGCCGGAAGGCCCGGATTCTGGAAAAAACGTTCCGCAATTTCGGTTTCAACGTGAAAGTCGTCGAAATCGAAACTGGTCCAGTAATCGCCCAGTACGAAGTGCAACTCGAAGCAGGTTTGCGGTTGGCCAAGATCACCAACCTTGCCGACGATCTGGCTATCGCCCTACGGGTCCCTAGCGTGCGCATCGTGGCCCCTATTCCAGGTAAGAACACCGTAGGGATCGAAGTCCCCAATGAAAATCGCCAACTCGTACGGCTCCGTGAGGTGATCGAAGAATCCAATGGCCGAGCCAAGCGGATGAAAATCCCCATTTACCTTGGAAAAGACGTTTCCGGAAACCCGTTGGTTGTGGACCTCACGACTCTGCCTCACTTGCTGATCGCCGGCCGCACGGGGACGGGAAAGAGCGTGTGCCTCAACTCGATTATCCTCTCGATGCTTATGAGTCGTGGGCCCGACGAGGTGCGCATGTTGATGATCGACCCCAAGATGGTCGAGCTCAGCGGGTACCGCAAGCTGCCCCACTTGATGCATCCGGTTGTGACCGACATGAAGAAGGCCGAGGCCATCCTCGCTTGGGCAGTCGACAAAATGGAAGAACGCTATGCACTTCTAGCCCGGGCTGGGGTCCGCCATGTCACAGTCTTCAACCAACTCAGTGAGGAAGAACTTCGCCAACGCATCAATCCCGAGGGCGAGGAAGAGTGGTCCCAAATTCCCAAGCAGTTGCCGTTTATTGTGATTGTGGCCGACGAAATTGCTGACCTGATGATGACTGCTGGCAAAGATGTCGAACACCACATTATTCGCCTTGCTCAAAAGAGCCGCGCCGTAGGGATTCATCTGATCCTAGCCACTCAAAAGCCAACCGTGGATGTCATCACCGGACTCATCAAATCGAACCTCCCCGCGCGGATTGCGTTTCAAGTGGCGAGTCGCACAGACAGCCGAGTGGTACTTGACGAGATGGGTGCCGATAAGCTCCTCGGCAACGGCGACATGCTATTCCTCTCGCCGGGTACAAGTCAACTCTTGCGGGGACAGGGTACTTACCTCTCCGACGACGAAATCACGCGCGTAGTCGACTATGTGGGCACGGATTCTCCGCAGTTTGCCAAGGAATTGATCGAACTCAAGTCCAAGGACGAAGAAGAGTCTGCTACCCCCGGCGTGCTCAAGAACCGCGATGATCTGTATGAGGCGGCGGTCGATATCGTCGTGCGCGAACGACGGGGGAGTGTGTCGCTCTTGCAGCGCTGCCTGGGAATCGGTTACGGCCGTGCGGCACGGTTGATCGATTACATGGCCGAAGACGGCATCGTCGACGCCGGCGAGCAGGGTCCCGAGGGCCCGCTCGGCGTCTCCGGCCAGCGCCGCCCCTTCGTCGGCGGTCCGCAGCCCGTCGTTCGACGAGGTGATCGTGATCCTGTTCATTGGCGGGCCGGAACAACGCACGCTGCCGCGCCAGATGTTTGCCGGCA
>CALMBE010000549.1 GCA_937860165.1 uncultured Planctomycetaceae bacterium | reverse complement strand
CGGTTCCCGAGAGGACCAGGGGGCTTCCCTTGAAGAGGACCGTATGGCCTTCACCAGCCATGGTGCTGCCGCCGGCGATGGTAATGTTCTTGTAGAGAAAACTGGAACTGCCGGTGCTTGCGCATCCGGTCAATCCGATCGCCATCGTCCAGCATGTCGCGTGCAGGGAGCTGGCAGAGAATAACGACGACCCTGAGGAACGGGCGGAGCGCCTCGCGGACTGCCATGATGTGGACCGGCAGGTGGGCATCCTGCTCCGGCGGTGCATCCGAAACAATGACGCGAAGTAAGGATGTTCCTTTCCAGTAATTGCTGGAAATTGACATCGAAGATTGTTGCCGGTTTCGGCGTCTGAATTTGCAGGCCGAGCATTTGATTGAAATCACAATCGAACAGGTTGCCGAGCCAATCGACGGAGATCATGGTTCGGCACATCAGGTTGTCGAGCGTATTGGGATTGAACGCCTGCACAAGACGTGACATATATTCCTCGTAATGACCATTTTGCAGGAGATCGTCGAGGAACCGACTAATAGGCAAATTGGTGATCGCATAAAGCCGAGTAAACTCAATTCCGAATCTCTCCCGAAGTTCTAGGCGGTACTTGGATTCCAAATCGGCTTGTCGAGGTGGAAGCGATGGTCCCAGGGGGTTGTAAACAAGAGACAAGCGGAGATTCGTCCCCTCCAGGCCATACCCCAGGCTGTTTAACAATTGCAGTGCCTGAATGGAGCGTTGGAATACCCCATCCCCTCTTTGGCTGTCGCAGTTACTCTCGCTATAACATGGCAGAGAGGCGATAATCTCGACCTGGTGTTCTGCCAGAAATGCAGGCAGGTATTCATACCCTTTAGCAACGAGAATTGTCAGGTTGCACCGATCGATGACATTCCTCTTCAGCTTCCACGCTTCCTTCACCAGCCACCGAAAATTCGGGTTCATCTCCGGTGCACCGCCAGTAATATCGAGTGTGGGAATCGCACTGTCCTTCAAAAAGCGAATTACGGCTTCAGCGGTATCCCAGGACATGCTTTCCCGGCGATCGGGTCCTGCATCCACATGACAGTGTCGACAGGTTTGATTGCATAGTTTCCCCACATTGACTTGGAGAATGCGCACACCTGCCGCCCGGAGCGTTGGCAATCCATATTGAACTAACGCTGCTTCAAACTGCGGTAGTGCTGGATAGTCGGTCGAAGCCAAAACGGAACGCTGGTAGGAGGCATCGGCCAGAGGATTGAGCTGCCGAAGTAGTGAAAGTTGAATCATAGAGATCTTTGTGCTGAATGTAAGGCCAGGGCCGAAGTACTCGTTGCTTCAGCAACAGTCTCCTTCCGTACCATTACAACCACTTCTCGGTTCCGAGGTTAACATGTAATCCAACCCTTTGGTTTCACGAGGATCGCGGAGGGCGGACCGTCGGCAATGAAACGATTCCGCAGATTCCCTGGGTACAGGCGTTAAAGGCTCTACACTTGCAAAACAATCTTTGTAGGGTTCCTTTTTCAGCAATTGAAAAGTTTTGTCGCACACGGCCATTCGCTGACCTCGCTGGTAAGTATGGCCGTCATCGTCCTCGACTTTCTTGAAAGGTCCGCGGTAGATGACGGATTGGTTTCTTTCCAAGCAAGGGCCTTGTTTCCCTTTGTGGGCAACGACGGTCACCGAGCGGAATTCTATTCCCTCAATGGTTTGCCACGGCTCCTCTTGGCGTTTAACGATCTCAATTCCATGAAAGCCAGCGGCTTCAAAAGCCTCTAGAAATCGGTCTTCGCGGAAGGCTCCGGAGAGACACCCTGACCACAATGTGCCATCTTGTTGGAGCTGCTCGGGGACATCCTCATCCGCAACAATATCGCTGATGGCGGCCCGACCGCCACTTCGCAGGATCCGAAAAATCTCTTCAAATAATGTTTTCCTGTCCTGTTGTCTGACGAGGTTGAGAACGCAATTGGACACGACACAGTCCACGGAGTTATCGGGAACTAGGGGTTGTTCTAGGGTTAGTTCCTCCTCCAAGTGACGCAGTGCTATCCAGCCTTCGGAGTTAGTCACTGGATGCTGGGAAAGCTTCCATCCCAGCAAATCCAAATCCAGCCGCAAATTTTGGATCATGCCGTAACGGAAATCGACGTTGCTGAAACCTAAACGCTCGGCGACAGCATCCTGGTATTTTCGTGCCAAGGAAAGCATTTCGAGATTGCAATCCACTCCTATGACACGACCAGCAGCTCCTACAACCTGGGCCAGAATATAACACAGTTTGCCCCCGCCAGACCCCAAATCAAGAACAGTCTCCCCGGATTGAACAAACCGGGTCGGATCACCGCAGCCGTAGTCGCGTTCCAGTATCTCCTGAGGAATAACCGCGAGATAATCGGCTGGATAGGTGGTCGGGCAACACAGGGCCGGCTCAACTTGGTTTGCCGCTTGCGCATATCGTTGATAGACGGCAGATTCGAGTGTAGAGCCATTCATTTCACAGTTCTGAGTCACGTAGGTTTTGCTCCCTTCTAGTGGTTGGTGTGGATTCTAGGCACGTCCACTCGGCGAATCCGTGAGATTGCCTACATAGGCTAGACGGTGGAGGCGGGAAAAACTTTCACTGCTCTTTTGCTTTCTGTTGAGAAAACGCCAGCCAGCTTAGCCAGGGTAAGTAAATCAGCCAGATTACAACATAATCATAGAATTCAGCCCCTTCATAACTAGTCTCTAAGATTCTCTGTTCCGCGAACTGATCGCTGAACCAAAATCGACAATAATACAAGAAAGCGATTGGTGAGACTGCCATCCAGACCCTGTGGCGTGCAAACGGGACGAACGGCAAGGCCCAGGACCAGTACCACGGGTTCTGAGTGGGTGACAGTAACCAAAACCACGCCAAGGTGAGAAACACAGCCTGAAGGTAGTATTCTAACGAAGCCTCCGCGTAAACTCGCTTGACAAGCATCAACAGAATTATCGAGTAGATCAGGAGCGTCAATGCACGGGCTGTCAAGAACGATGTGGCTTTTACATCACCTCCGCAAAGCTCACTAAGACAATTGGAAAGTGACGCCCGCCAAGAGTTGGGAACAATTGCGAACCAGATTGAGGGACGTTCCTCGGCTACTACAACGGGCCTGAGGTTTTCTCGGAACACCATAAACAGAAAATCGTTCATCTCCCATTGAGTCAAGAATGTTGTGAGTCCTGAGTTGGTAACAGATTCTTCCGCTTGGATCGCCCCATCGTGAGCCAGTTCCGCTGAGAAATGAGCTCTTGTGACGTAAGGGTGTGTGGCGATTTGAGGTGCCACAAATACTCCGCCGATACCCAGTGAGATGAACACGAAATACAGGCTCACGCGCCAATTCTTTTTGCTTAGTAGGATTGCGGCGCAGACGGGGACTAAGACAACTGCATAAAGTTTGGAACCGATACTCAAGGCCATAACCAAGGAAGCTACTGAAACTGTAAGATTCGATCCAAGCTCAAATCGAATTGCTCGGGCTACAAACCACACCCCCGCAGTTGCAAAGAACACGGCGATCGAATCCAGATGCCCCGTGTTGGCAAACTCTTTAAGGACTAAGGGACACCAGGCATAACTGATTGCCCAACCGGGATGAGTGCCGACCAGGTTCAAGAGAAACAGGACCATCACACATGTTCCCAGATCAAAGAAAACCAGAATACATTTCAGGATCAAGACCCGCATAGATACCGTGGTGGTGTCTGGAGCGCAGCGGTCCGCCACAGCAAAGACGAGTTGACTTATCGGAGGGTAGACAGTTGCGATCTCCTGATAGTGAATACGCTTGAGGATCTCGTTCAAACTGGGCGAAGTATCGCGCAAGGTGACGAGAGTCCGTAGGTCTGCGGGCATGTCCTGCCCGGCAACTGCTTGGATTACTTGCTCGGGGCTATAGCGGTAAGGATTGACGCCCTGGTTTAAGGCTGCACCATCCCAGAGATATCGGTAGATGTCGATTTCTAGGATGGGATTAGTAGGCAACAGAATTACACGAAAGAGTGCGCTTGCACCGAGAACAATTACTGGCAAGCGAGGTGCGGCGGGAGATTTTAGGGCTACCTTGAGGGAGACGAAATAGATGACGAATCCCATAGCAAATAGAAGCAGCATCGACAGCAACGGCCGGTCCTGAACTGGTGAACCGAAAGCAAAGCCTTCGTTGTAGAAATACAGCGTCCCACACCAAAGGGTATGCAAGCCTGCGCAGAACAGAAGAGGACGCATGAGATGCCGTGAGCTAACACTCGGAAACAAGAATCGAAGTATTACACCTGTGAAATAGTGCTTGAAGCACCTTGATGTTCATGGCAGCGGTACTTGAGGATTGTCAGCAAGATTCTGTATCCCGCTTTGAGACTGCCGCTGATTGTCCCGCTGATCTTGCTGGTTCCAATTCGGCGTCGATAGGGAATCGGTATTTCCCGGATTCGTAGTCCAGCCCTCATGGCCTTGATCTGCATTTCAATAGTCCAGCCAAAAGACTGGTCTTGCATGTTGAGAAGTTGCAGGGACTCGTAGCGAATTGCCCGAAAGGGTCCCAGGTCGGTGAAATTGGCCTTCCAGAGCCAACGCATCAGAAAGCATGCCAGCCAATTTCCCCAGATGCTTTGCAGCGGCATCGCACCTAATTCCCGTTCGCCACGAATTCGGGAACCCAACACAAGATCTTCTTGCCCCGTCAGAATGGGCTCCACAAGGGTATACAGGAGCTCAGGCCGATCGCTATAGTCCGCGTCCAGGAAGGCTACTACCACTGGTTGCGGAAAACTACGGTCAAGCACTGCTTTCCGGATATCCTGAATTCCAGCCAGACAGGCCGCTCCGTAGCCGCGCCGACTTTCATGCACCACGTGGGCACCCATTTTCCGGCCAATCTGGGCAGTATCGTCTGTTGAAGCATTGTCAACTACTACAACTCTCCCCACAGGAGGAAGGTCTTTAAGGACTAGAGGCAACGATTCCGCCTCGTTAAAAGCGGGTATAATGACTACGACATCAGTGAGTTGACGACAGGACAAATCAGTTCTCACAAAAAGAGACAGTGCCCGCGTTCGGAATGGTGAACGAAATCGTGGAGACCACCACACTGGAACAGACGGACACTGCCTCGGGCACACAAAAATGAATCGAACTCTTGAATTCAAAAGATCAACGAGTGCCAGAACCTGACGAATAAGTATTCACCGTTCCAGAACCAGAATCGTAAGGCGAAGAAGCGTAGCTCGAACCGGAGTAAGAGGGATTTCGGCAACTTCCGTTAGCACACCCGCAACTTCCCCCCGCGCAGCCACGCCCGCTGGCACACCCGCTGACTGTTAGTAACAGCATTGGTAACAGCATCCCACAAGCGATGCTCACGACGATGGTCTGCGATGTAAGCTTCATGCCAGCATCCCTTCCCTTCTTTAAGAAGAATTTTCCAAAGCGTCTCCGTAACCCTGCAATACCTAGAGCATCGACTTTTCACCGGAGTTTACTATGTACCTCCGGCTACATAGCCGAAGTTTCTTGGATCGCTTTTTTCCGGTGAAGAAGGCATTCGTACCATCTGCCAGTAGTTTACAGCCCATGCTTATTTCGCTCCGTGAAATCGCCTACACAAAGCCTCCCATACTTCTCTAAACTATCGGATAACTTTCACCTGGTAGCAAGAAACATGGAAACACTGATTGACAAGGGACAAGGCTGTCTTGAAGATGCTAACTTCCGGTTATCCAGAGAGACGGCGATACTTGCCAACTTGTCGGTGATAATCCCAGTTGGCCCAAACGAACACTCCTGGATACAGCTACTGGAATGTCTTCAAGAGCTTCCGGCCGAAGCAGAAATAGTGCTTGTGGGCACTTCCGAACCTCCAAGAAGCTTTGAGCACGAGGTGCTTGCAGCCTCCTTGGCCTGTGATGTGCGTTGGGTTGCAACTTCGGTTGGTCGCGCCAGACAGTTGAACGCTGGAGCAGCCGTCACTTCCAGATCGTATCTCTGGTTTCTTCATGCCGATAGTCTCTTCGACCCATCCATCGTGAGTTCTCTGGCAGACTCGCTTCACAACGATCCCAGAGCACTTCACTACTTTCGCTTGAAGTTCAACACGGAGGGGATGGCTGGCATGACACTTAACACTCTAGGTGTGAGTTTTCGCTCACGTGTCTTAAGTTTGCCATTTGGAGACCAAGGGTTTTGCCTAAGCCGCGAGGTATTCGATCAGCTAGGCCGATTTGACGAGTCCGTGGCCTTCGGTGAAGACCATCTTTTGGTGTGGGCTGCCCATCGGCAGAGAATTCGCCTGCAGGAAGTGGATGCGGCTCTGGTCACAAGTTCCCGAACGTACCTGGCACGAGGTTGGCTTCGGAATACAGCGCACAATCTGTGGCGCACCTGGATCCAGGCTTTTCCTCAGTGGATTAAATACTTGCGGAGTTGAGCATGCCAAGAACTGCCGCTGCGATAGTTGCGTTCGTCAAGACCCCTGGACTATCACCGATAAAAACCCGACTAGCCGTAGGCATGGGAGTTGCCGCCGCAGAAGAGTTTTACGGTCTATCCGTGGCAGCGGTAGAAGCAACACTCAGAGAAGTCGCATCGGCCACCGGAGCCAAGGCGTATTGGGCAGTCGCCGAAGACCTCGGGATGAATCACTCTCGCTGGGAGAAGTTTTCTCGACTCTATCAAGGGTCGGGAGATCTCGGTAGCCGACTAGATAACATATTCTCTCAACTGACGATGGAATACTCAGTTGTGATAGGCGTGGGAGCCGATGCGCCCCAACTATCACCAGCTTGTCTGGTGTCGGCCTTGGCGACGCTTTCTGACCCTCAAAGTAGGAAGAGTTTCGTAGTAGGTAAGTGCTATGATGGGGGCTTCTATCTGATAGGAACGAATCGCGAGCTGCCGCGAACAGTGTGGGAAAGCACTCCCTACAGTGTGAATTCTACCGCAGAGCGACTCTTAGCTGAGTTGACTCCTAGGGGTGAAGTCCAGCTACTAGATACCTTGACGGATGTCGACGAAATCGGAAATCTGTCAGACCTTCACCGAGAACTTGTAGCCCTTAAGTCACCTCACCTTGCTCAACAAAGACTCTTGGAATGGCTCCGTCGTCCAGAACATGCTTGCCTGTACCTGTAAAGCTAGACGAGAGGCTGGCACTATTCGGAAGAAACGACCGCGAGCGTTCCCGGTCGAATCTCACGAAAGGATAGGGCATCGACAGGGCACACATCAATGCAACCCCCGCAACCGATACAAGGGGTGGTGTCCAATCCAAAAGCAATTTGGATGGGCTTTTTGTCTTTGTGGGCAAAACTGGCGACATCGATTCCCATAGGACACACTTGAGTGCAAAGCCCCAATCCACGGCACTTATCATTGGGAACCACGGCATAGCGACTGCGAGTGAACTTGCCGACTAACTGCATGCCTTTTGCCAGGGGGCACCCATAGCGACACCAAATCCTGGTGCCAAGAAGGGGATACGCACCAACGCCAACGACCGCGCCGAACAAGAAGTCGATCAGCAAGTCTTGGATAGCCTGCAACGACTGAAGTAAGGAGGGAGCAGTAAACAGTCTAACGCCGTCGAGCAGGAGCATCGCTCCATAGAAAAGTGCGAATAGCAAGATGACTGTCTGCAGGACTTCGAGTTTCTTGGCAGTTGTGCCGCGTGGGGTGTAAAGGCGAACCCATTTTGCCCCCCAGGGCAAGACGCCAACTGCTTCGGCAAGATTGCCGCAAGAGCAGAACCAACTACAATACCGCTTGCCGAAGAACCACACAGCTACTGGAATCACGACAAACAGGTAAACAGCCAGTCCTGCACTCTGAAAAGCCGGGTAAACGTAAACGTGGGCCGCCTTCGTCGCGACTTTCGGCGGATCGTTCCAGAAACCTCCTTCTTGAGATAGGGCCGGTAGGATGAAGGGCACTATGTAAAACCCCACAGTCTGAGCAAGCAAGATCGAGAGAAACTTGGCTCGCTGATAGGGTGTGAGCGGATCTTTCTTTTTGGAACGCTGGTAACGGTTCTTGTTGCCAATCAGAACCCACACACATACGGCCGCGACCAGTCCCGTATAAAGCGTTGCATACCAAAACCCTGGACTTTTTCCGAAGAGATAGAATGTGCGAAGATCGCCATGCTCTGGCAACAACCACTGCGGATACTTGTAAACAAGGTAAAACAGGAATGTGGTTGGAAGGAATAAACCAAGGAAGAGCCACTCTATACGGGAGCGGGAAGAGGTTGTGTGAGTGGTTGTAATCATTAAGTTTCCCCGTTGATTCTAGACGGATATGAAGTGTTGGAATCACTTGGTTCGTTGCATCAGAGGCTTCAACTGTGACCGATGCTATGAAAGGTGATCTCATCATCGCTCAGTTCAATGTGCGATGACTTGCTGAGGGAATCTTGAAGTAAGCGGTATAGGCCGATTGAGACGGCCAGTGTGAATACGATACAACCAAGCACGAGCGAATGGCCTTTAGGGGTCATCTGATCACTGGCCGTCAAATCAAATGAATTGGACGCACAGGTCCCGTAGTACACAAAGATAAGAGTACCCGGAAACATGCCAAGAGCAGAACCAATTAGATAATCTTTGGGAGAGATTTGGGTTGCACCCAGGCAATAGTTGAGATGATTGAAAGGAAACATTGGTGACAGGCGCATCAAGAGCACGAGCAAGAAACCTTTTCTTCCCGCTACACTGTCAAGTTTCCCTAGGCGAGTATTTTTCGCTAACTCTTGGACACGACTACGCATTAATGTCCTGCCCAGGGCAAACGCCAAGGCGGCCCCAAGATTTGAGCCAATAATAGCTATTGTAACTCCCAACCAGAAACCAAAGCATGCCCCCGCCCCTAAAGTCAACAGTCCGCCAGGTACCAGAGCCAACGTTGAAACAACAAACAAGGCAATAAATACCAGTGGTCCCACTGGTCCGCAATCACGTATTCCTCCCAGTGCAGCCAACGTCACATTGTTCAGCCCTGGAATGAAATTAACAATGCACCCCAGGAGTAGAATGAAGCAAATTCCCCACAAGCGAAGAGAGCTCCACAATTGGTGTGCTTTGTGACAGCGTGCTGAGCCTTCCGAAGAGTTTAGCGCGTCCATTGCAGCCATTTTCCAAAGAGTTTTGTAATCAACGGAGTTAATCGAGTTCGACTGTACTGATCGCCCAACTTGCGAATCGCCTCAGCCTGGGTCGGATACGGATGGATAGTGCTGCCGATTTTGCTCAGTCCCAATCCGTGAGTTATCGCCAGTGTGATCTCGGAAATCATGTCTCCCGCGTGGGAGGCGACAATTGTGGCTCCGACGATCGTTTCGGTTCCCTTCTTCACGTGGACTTTGACAAAGCCCTCGTCGTCTCCCTCTAGAATCGCTCGATCAACGTCACGCAACTCCTGCACGAATGTGTCGACTTCGATGCCCTTCTCCCTAGCTTGACCTTCATACAGGCCCACATGCGCGATTTCCGGCGATGTGTAGGTACACCATGGAATTACTAAAGTCGAAGACTTTTTCCGTCCTTTGAACAAAGCGTTCTGAATCACAATCCGCGCCATAAAATCAGCGGCGTGCGTAAACTGATACGGTGAGCAAATATCACCTGCCGCATAGATCATGGGGTTCGTGGTCTGCATGTAGTCATTAACCTTTACACCCTTCTTGTCATACATCACACCCACCGCTTCCAAATTCAGGTGTTCGACATTTGGTGACCGACCTGCCGATACCAACAGTTTGTCAATGACCTCGGAATACCCTTGGCCGTGTGATTCCACTGTGAGTCGGATTCCGTCGTTGTTTTGTATTTCAAGATTCTTGCCGCAACAAAGCAACTTAACTCCCGCTCGGGTGATGGACTGCTGCACGATTTCAGCCGCATCACGATCTTCGCGCGGCAGGATTCCATGTGTCGTTTCAACTAGGAATACTTCGGATCCCAGCAGCGCAAAAGCTTGGGCCATCTCACAGCCGATCGGACCAGCACCTATGACGCCAAGTCGCTGGGGTAATTCGGTCAACGAGAACAATGTTTCATTGGTCAGATACTCAACGAATTCCAGGCCCGGTATGGGAGGTGCAGCAGCACGAGCCCCGGTGGCGATCACCGCCCGCTTGAATGAAAGTCGAGTACCTTCGACGTCGACGGAGTTGGAATCAGCAAATTGTGCCTGCCCGAAGTAGACGTCGACGCCCAACTCACGAAATCGCTTAGCCGAATCATTCGGGCTGATGCGAGCCCGCAGCCGCCGCATGCGTTCCATCGCTTCAGCAAAACTCACGTTTACCTCGTTCGGAATCTCAACTCCAAACTCTCGAGCGTGGCGAACAGCGGCTGTGGCACGCGCTGCACTGATGACTCCCTTCGATGGTACACAACCCACATTTAGACAGTCGCCACCCATCAGGCTGCGTTCAATTAACGCGACTTTGGCCCCCAAGCCAGCCGCTCCTGCCGCCGTTACGAGCCCGGCTGTGCCCGCGCCGATGACGACTAGATTATATCGGCCGGTTGGGGAAGGATTTACCCAATCAAGAGGATGAACCTGCGACTCAAGTTCTTGATTAGATGCACCGAAGGGAAGCAATGCAGGATTCTTTTTCATGAAGTGTTTTCGGTTTATGGCTGACGGCTGATAGAACGACCTGAATCTGACTTCGCAATGGATTCGGTAAGCAAACCTTTGCCAAAGTGTCTCAGTCCCCATCTTACGAGAAGCGGTAGAATGCCTAATAAGGCGAATGCGATGAGTAGGCGGCTCAATTGTCCAGCCGAAAACACACTGCGGATACCCTCGTCTGCTAGTGTTCGCAGACTCGGTACAGTGGCACCGGCATAGACGTAAACCCCTGTGGCGGGGAACATTCCAAGTTGACTGACCCACCAGAATGTCAACGCCGAGATCGGCATCAAACCCATGACGGCATTGACGACGAAGAAAGGGACGGCGGGAATAAGCCTTAGGGAAAAAAGATAGAAAGGACCATCGCGCGCCAACATCTCATTGAAATATCCTAATCGCTTTCCAAACCGACTTTGAATCGAACTGCGAAAGAGAAACCGACTCATGAGAAATGCCAGTGTTGCCCCCGCAGTGGACGCAATACTCACGAGAACCACACCGCGAACTAGGCCGAAAAACCAGCCATACGTCAAAGTCAGCCCAGTTGCGCCCGGTAACGACAAGCCAGTAACTGTCGTGTAAAAAGCAAATGCCAGCCCGTAAGTGAGTGCTGGGTGGCGTTGCTGGAAATCGCGGAGCTGCATTTCCTGCTTGGCTAGGGATTCCAATGTCAAAAAATCTCGCAGCAGAATGAAGCCAACGATGATTGCCATCGCAGCACTCAATGCGATGCCGATCTTAAGCTGTGTCTGGCGTCGGTTGCTATCGGACATTCTAAGCCATCTCGGTCGTCAAAAAAAGTTCACTGTCCAAACAGGTTCAACGACCAGAGTCTATGCTACCACAGGTAGAATCGCCATCAGGCTAGCGTCTGACTTTAGCCTGATCATTCAGGTTCCAGTCATACCCGAGAAAGCTTACGGAGGCCTTCCCGTTTTGGGCCAACTGCTGCGCACCTTCCGGTAGGTACGGGGCCAGCCGCCGCAGTTTCTCGGGCATGGACTTGCCAAAATCTCCGCCATACCAGTCGAGAATGGGTGATAGCTCGATGCTGTTTCTTGCGACATCCGACCTAAACTTGGTGGGGTCGGTGAAGAATGCCTTAGCATTGATCGTGAGCTGGTCATCGATTCGTTCAGGCAGATACGCCTCGTTTAAAAGACGTGGACAGCCAATCGAAGCACAAACAATGGCAAAATGAATGCGCGGCTCACCCAGGGGGCGCAGTACTTCATGCTCCATCTGGTCCAGCGAATAGGGATTCCCTTCGACAAGGAGGTGCAGATCTTGCCAGATATTGTAGCCAAACACTTTTGCCGTGTGATTGCGGATACTGGTCGTAGGATACTCCTTTAAGATGCCGTAGACCGTGACCACATTGTAGGCGTTAATCCAGTAGGCTAGCTTCACAGGTTCCGAGGTTTGACCGGAGAAAGAGGCCGACGACAGGTGGAGTAAGTATTGATTCAGTAAGTTCATGTCTGCGGCATTGGCTTTCCACGCCCGATAGTCCACCATGCCACTGTCGTTGACATACTTCTTCAACAACACATCCCAGGGCTTGTGATCGATTCGCTCAGCGGAGATGCGTTGCGCAGCACCCACCTGCGTCCCGACAGTGATGGTCGGACCCGCGAAGCCGTTGCTCTGAAGAGCGATTGCACAGACAATACATGCCCGAACGAGACTCCCGATATTCATGCACTTCTCCCCAAACCAATTGTGTGGCATTCTACTTTCCATCCCTAGAATTATCGCATCCTCGGGCGGAAAGGTCTGTGATATCGGCTACACTTGCCTGCACAAGTTATTCCACATCTTCAGTCGAGTGAGACGCGGGTAACGCAACTAGTGCTTTGTCACAGCTAAAAGTTGGGATTGGGCAGATCAGCCGCAGGGCGCTAGCCCCCGGTTTATGTAGCTCCAACCGGGGGCTAGCGCCCTGCGGCTCATCCTCATATTAAGCTGTGACAAAGCACTAGGTCCGGTCCGCAGCATGTTCTTCGGAGAATTGTGCAAAAGGCATCGCTAGCAGGCTTGGCAGACGCTCTGCGATTCGTTCCTCGCGGACTTCTTGCAGGCCGATTGTCATGAATTCATGTCCTTGAGACGGTTGGTCACGGTAAGTGCCAAATAAGCGATCCCACCAAGGGAGATTGAAACCGAAGTTGCTATCGGTTTCTCGACGTTGCCAGGAGTGATGCACGCGATGCATGTCGGGCGTGACAACCAGCCAGCGGAGCCAGCGGTCAATCACCAACGGCATGCTGATGTTGCTGTGGTTGTACATCGACGTGGCATTCAGCAGGATTTCAAATGCAACCACGGCGGAAGGGGGTGTTCCTAGATGGTAGGCCGGAACAAGGTACGCCGCAGTTCCGGCATGAGCCGCCAGCGCTGCCGGAACTCGGGTACTCGTTCCGGCCTACGACTTTGCTAGAGATCATGGCTTAGCGAGCTAAGAAGTCTCGCTTTGAGATGGACAAGGCCAACTCGCCGAAATCGTAGTCGACGGCGTCCACTCCAGTCCCAAGTTCAATCCCCAGGACCAGGTCTTTGATCTCGTTGGCAGTAACATCGTTCGGAATGACAAACGGGCCGGGTTCTGCTCCCAGGTAACCGCCGTGGGAACCGATTGTTTCCTGACCGTCTTTGTAGCGTGTCGGCTGGGTCTCGACGATCCGATACATCCCCGCACTCAAGCCATCAAAGAGGTAATTCCCGTTGGCATCGGTGGTCAGCGTGCGCTCGACGGCAGTACCCGCCAGATTCGTCCCTTTGAGTGTTACCACAACTCCGGAAAGAGTCGTTTCACCCGCATCGAAAACGCCATTGTTGTTGCGGTCGACATACACGGTGCCAGCGATGCTCGAAGGATTGGCTGTCACAACCGTTGGTTCGTCGTCGTCGTTGTTGTTGTAGTTGGTTTCCTGCTCATTTCCCTCGACATGCGAAGTATTCAGCAAGGTGCCGACAAAGGTATTCGAGACCGCGACCGTAATCGTGATCGTTTTCGTTGCTCCGCTGGCCAGATTGCCGACGGCGAACTCGAGTTCCCGGCCGTTGATCGCGCTGGGGGTTTGTGAAGCACTTACGAACGAAACCCCGGTAACTGGCAGCGTGTCGGTTACCACTACCCCCGTCGCATTCGAGGGGCCATTGTTGCGAATTTCCAACGTGTATTGGAAGCTGCTCCCCTGCTCGACTGGATCGTCACCATCACTCTTGGTGATTTGGAGATCGATGAGCGGGGTCAACGGGTTCGACACAGTATCGGTATTGTTCGAGAGATTGACCTCTTTCGGAGCCGCCACCGTAGCCGTGTTGACCAGCGTGCCAGTGGCCTGATCTCCGACCCGGGCCTGAATTGTGATCGTAATCGATTGGCCAGCCGCCACGGTTCCCAGGTTGGCAGTGACAATGCCGCTCGAATGTTGCAGCGTTACACCTGGGATGCTAACCGTGCCGGAAACGTAGGTCACATTCGCTGGCAAAGTATCGGTGAACGTAGCCAAAGCCGCTTCCGAGGGTCCAGTATTGTCAATTTTGATGGTGTAATTGAGCGTCCCTTGCGGGGCGACGGTTGTTTGTTGCACCGCCTTGTCGAGCTTCAGATCAAAGCCAAAGAACCCAAAATCCACCGTGCGGTTGGAATTGCTGTCAGCATCGCCATCGTTGGTGGGCTCGTCTCCGCCGGAGAGCATGATGGCTTGGCTCACGACCCCCGCTCCAGCTAGGGGTGCCCCGTTGTCGTCGTTGTTGACGTTGTTATCTGGATCCGCGGCCCCGACAGTGCCCAGGCTGGAAACCAACCCAGAAAGTGCCCCACCGGTGAGGAAATTCGTGGGGTCTACCTGGACGATGTATTTGCCGACGAACAGATTCGAGAAAAGATAATTTCCGCCCGCGTCGGTGGTAGTCATCCCCAACAGGGTATCCACGCCACTGGTATAGGCATTGTCGAGGTTCGTGTCTTGGTAGAGATTGAGTTTTACCTGGCCGATGCCCTGTTCGCCCGAGTCGAAGAGTCCATCGTCATCGATATCGGCCCAAACGCGATCCCCGAGGCTCAATCGGGGCGAGGCAGTGAAATCGGCTCGCTTGGTCGTACGCCCCACCAAACCCACCAGGGAAACCTGGCCGTCCACGGCCGACACCCCCTCAAAGGTAAGTTCCAGTGCTCCCACGTTGGCGAAATTCGCCCCGTTTCCGCCCTTGGCCGTGGGCGCGTCGGCGAAGCGGAACACGGCCTGGCCTGTCGCAGCGCCCCCCTGGGATTCGGGGACCGTGGTGGTGAACTCCGACCAATTGTTGGCGTCGGTGTAAATCCGCAGCTTGATCTTGGAATTGGGATGGTCCGCACCCGAAGTGAGCGCGATTCCCGTCATCGTGTTGCCGTCGAACTCCGTGAGGTCGATGCCCCCCAGGCCGGTGGCATTCACATTCAGGGCGTTGCCATCGACACCATCCCACACAATCTTGGCATTGCCAGTGACCTGGGTATCGCTAGCCAAACGCAACAGGCCGGTCGCGCTGGTGAGCGAGACCGATGAGAATGGATCGGTCCCCTGGGTGAGCTCGACATACATGTCGCGTTCGCCCCCCATGACACCGCTATCGATCTGAGCCGAAGATTGGCTCGAAGGGAGCGGCGGGGCTGCGGAGACGATTTGCGTGGTCTCGAAATCATCAATCTTGGGACCTACTACCCCAGCCGCGTCGGACAGCGTGATGACCACTTTTTGTACGTCGCTACCCGGCTTGAATTGCAAGTTCGAGGGGAGCGAAACCTTGACGAAATACGTTCCCGCTTCCAATCCAGCGAACCCATATTGCCCCAAGGAATCGGTGGTATCGGAATTAAGCTGCAAATCGCTGGCATCGAAGGTGCCATTGCCACCGTCGCGATACAAATTCACGGCGGCACCGACAACAATTACATCGTTGGCGGGGTTGTTATCGCCCTGCAAATCGGTGCGGATGGTACCCACAATCTCGGCCATGTCGGCAGCCAACATCTGCCGTGCTTCGAGTTGCTCAAACCCCAACCGTGTTGGTAACCAGGAGCGAAGCAAAGATTTACGGCCGGTTTTTCGAGTGGACTTCGGGGATTTCCGCGGATTGAAACCTGGGGACAGCATGGCAATACCTCACGAGTGCTAGCAATTGACTTGCGAAAAGCGCAGTCCGTGAGGGTTGTATCGGCAGTTTTCCCCCGAAGGTTTACCAGCTATATTCGCCGCCGATATTCAGGCCCTGAACCAGCAAATTCGTTTCGTTGAACGTAAACAGTGGCCGCAGTGGAGGAAGTGAAGGTGTCTCCCCCGGTAGCAGGGTGCTGTTGATCTCGCGGTCGATCTGATCGCCAGGTCGGACAACATTGGTCCAATACAACAGGGTGTATCCCGCTCGCAATTTCAGATTTTGCGTCACTTTGTAGCCTAAAGTGAGATTCACTTCGGGAATCATGCTGAAGCGATCGCGTTCGTAATCGCCGATGTTCGATGACAGGGCCAGCAGGCCCCCATCTGAGTCCCCATCGAAGTTCGGGTCCGGATCCGGATTCCCATTGGCCAGGAACACATCGGTATCGCCATGGATCGAGACCCGTTGGCGGTTACTGCCGATGGCAATTCGTGTGAGCAGATCTGCGGACCAGCGACTTCGCTCGATACCCCAGATGTAACCAAGTTCGCCTCCCAGGAAATCGTTGTCCGTGGCAAAGCGGTCCTCGACAAGGATATTCTTGCCGTTGTCGATAAATCTCGGGTCTTGAGTGTCCTCGATATCAATTATCAGGTCTTCGTTGATTTGCAGTCGTTCGCGGAGCTGATACCAGCGGAAACCGGCCAGAACGTCCACAAACCGCGAGTCGCCGCAGCCAGACTCACAACCGCTCCCGCACCCAATCGGCCCGCAACCGCAGTCCACGCCCAGGCCACAATCCACACAGCTTCCGCAGCCGACGTTGTTGCATCCGCTCCGACAGAGGTTGTGCCGCAGGCTAATTCCCGCGCCTTGGAATTCACTGCTGGAGTAGACGGTGATATCGCCATTAAGATCCGCGGAGGAAACTTCCTCGGCATTTTCTTGCGGATTTCCACCCCCTGGGGGCAAAAAGTCGAAGAATGGCCGAGAGATAATCGGATTGCCTTCCGTACCTCCGGCAGTAAATGTTTCTTCGAGTTTTCCGAGGAACAGGTAATCGACTTCAATCGCCTGCTTGTTGCAATCGTCCATCCACATCCCAAGTTTCACGCGGAATCCGTGCCGAGGGTCTTCGAGGATCGGTTGCCCACCGTACAGGATCGAGGTCGTTTGGTTGTCGTTGAGCCCCGGATTGGGGAGCACACCTCCGTCGGCAGGGTTGGTGGAAGTCGTCACCAAGGGTGGGGTGTTCATGCCATCAAACCACCACAGCAGATATTCACCGTGCAGGTAAGCGCGTTTTCCCAAACCGCCTCCCCCCGCAGGGCGCATACCTCCGTGGAGTTGGCAACTTCCGTTAACGCAATCCGGGCAATCGCTGAAGTTCAAGCCTTCCTCTCCATAGATCATTTCACCTTCTCCCATGGGGACCGGTCCCCCCTCGCTGTAGGGCACCCCTTCCATGGAGTAGGTTTCCCCCGATTCGAGCGCGGGAGTGGAGGAGTCGGCTGGGGTCGGTTCGAGCAATGTTTCTTCGGCAGGCTTACCCGTGGGAATGGCTTCTTGGAATGCGGCTTGTTGAACGGCACTGGGGGCCCGATTTCTCGCAGCGGTTGCGGGGGGAAGCGTGAGTTGCGAAGCCAACAAGATATCGCCCGTGTCGTGCTTGACTCCCACGGTTTTTCCCAGATAGCGATCGAGGCTGATTTTCTCGACAGGTTCGACGTACCGCAGAACGCCACCATATTGATCCACCAGTGCGAAGGGGGGAGCCCCGGCGCGGGTGTTGGGATTGCGCACGAGTTTGCCTTGAATCCTGGCTCGATTCAGTGCCCGACGGGGCTGCAACTTACGTGGCGCATTACCGGGGACCAGCGAAGCCGGTGCCTTCGGCTCGAACAGCGAATCCACCATCTTCCCCGCCGTTGCGTCGGGCGACGCCGACCGATTCAGGGAACTGTGTTGCTGCGCACGTGCTGAACCTGCGGAGACAAAAAACAAAACTGCAGACGCAGCGCCGAGCACCGCGTACAACGTCAATCGTTGGACGGCCATGGATTTGCCCTTTCCGAGGTCTCGGCGCGGTTCATACCCCTAGCCGAGAGATTCGGGAGTGGAAAACGTGATTGTGGTAGAAGAGACTTTCAAGAAAAGCGGCGGGGCTTATAGCAAATGGACTTTCACGGCTGCAAGAGCAGTTTTGAGAGAAGTGAAGAATAGCCCCGGGGCGACTCTGGAAAGCAATGCCAGCAGACAAGCTAGCGTTTTGTCAAACCGAAGAATGAGGGTGCCATGCTACGCCGTCCACTGCATCCGGAGGACAAGCCGTGCAAGCATTGAGTTGCTCGAAGAATTCGATTGCTAGCAGCGAAGCTGGTCTACGGTGCGCGGCCAATCGATAGTTATGTCGTAACCATTGTTATTGATTGAAGTTATGCTACGAAAACGTAGTCACCACCGAACGGCGTAGGGTGCCATGGCCACGGCGGTACTCCGCTGTGGCCATGCTTGCTCGGCGATTCACATGGGAAAAATATATTTCCCTCGTCATTCCCGCGCACGCGGGAACCCAGAATCCGAGACATGGATTCCCGCCTGCGCGGGAATGACGTACTAACCGCTAGCAATGCGATTCTGCAAATTCCCAGACGGCCTCAGCCAACTCTGTGTGCTCTGTGTTCTCTGTGGCTAAGGGATGACTCAAGAATAACTTCCGTAGACTACGCCAACGGCGTTTCAGCTTTCAGCCCAGGGTTGCGA
>CALMBE010000548.1 GCA_937860165.1 uncultured Planctomycetaceae bacterium | reverse complement strand
CAAAGAACAACTCGACCGCTTCCAGAAACTCGCACCTGTGGTAAGATACTTGGAACAGCGATTTCGGGAAAATGTACAGTTTTCCGAACTGGCCGAATTTTGTGAATTATCGTCGACTCATGTGCATCGCTTGTTTCGACGGCTCTTACGCATGTTGCCAACGGAGTACCTGTTGGCACTGCGACTGCAGGAGGCGCGGCGCTTGTTGGTGACGACAGACGACCCCTTGTCGGTGATTTACATGGACACGGGATTTTTTGACCAGAGTCACTTCACCAAGCGATTCCGCAAGATGACTGGGAGGACTCCTACCCAGTTCCAAAAGACTTTCCAATAAAGCACATCAACCAGTGGACTTAAATCATGAACGACCAAGATCTTACTTGTACATCGAAACTTACTCGCCGCAACTTCTTGCAGAACACCGCGGTTGCCGCTGCGGCTATTTCCACCGCCACGGCAGTAGTGGCAGCACCCCAGGCGGCCACGGGGCCCAATGATCGACTCCGAATTGCATTCATAGGCCTCGGTGAACGGTGCGGTGCCCATGTGGGCTCGGCGATTCAGATTCACAAAGAGTTAGGCAACATCGAGATCGCCGCCGTGTGCGATGTGTTTAATCGGTATCGCCAGCAATTCAGCGAGAAAATACGAACCGAGACCAAGCAAACCCCCAAGGAGATTTCGGACTATCGCGATATCATCAACGACCCCTCGATCGACGCTGTGGTGATCGCCACGCCGGATCATTGGCATGCCAAGCAGACCATCGATGCCTTGCGAGCTGGCAAGCATGTGTATTGCGAGAAGCCCATGACCCATAGTGTCGATGAGGCACTGGCGGTGGTTAAGGCCTGGCGGGAATCTGGTTTGGTCATGCAGGTAGGTGTCCAATCGACTCAAGTGCCCGTCTGGCCAGACGCCCGTCGCAGGATTTGCGAAGGACAGTTGGGAAAAGTTCTGCAATATCAGACCGAGTTTTTCCGAAACTCGGTGATGGGGCAGTGGCGGTACTACGAGCTTGCTGCCGACATGACTCCAAAGAACATCGACTGGAATATGTTTTTGGGTACCGAATTCAATCTGGCCCCCGACATGCCCTTCGATCGGGAACGATTCGCACAATGGCGTTGTTACTGGGAATTCGGTGCCGGCATGTTCACGGACCTGTTTGTGCATCGGACCACTTCGATGCTCTTGGCAACGGGACTCCGGTATCCGGCTCGTGTCGTGGGGGCCGGCGGGATATTCCTCGAGTACGATGGCCGCAATGTGCCCGATGTGGCTACCGTGGTAGCCGATTTCAACGAGGGGGTTCAGGGGATCGTAACAGCTACGATGTGCTGCGAGTACACCCCAATCCAGCAGTTAATTCGCGGACACAACGGGTCCTTTGTATTTGGCACGGGAGAAGTTTTTGAGGGGTACGACTTCGTTGCGGAGCGTCCCCAAGTGACGCTCAATAGCAAAATCAAGAACGAGCGAATTGAAATCGGAAAAGTTCCCGATACTTCCTACCTCCACTTCAAGAATTTCTGCGATGCTGCTAGGGCGGGGAAACCGGAGATGGTCGCCTGTTCGCCGGAACTTGGCGCGGCGGCGATGGTGATCGTCAAGCTGGGCAGCGAAAGCTACCGCCAAGGAAAAGTGTTTCACTTCGATAGCGAAACGATGACCGTCTCGGATGGCAATCCGAGCTGGGCTCAAGGCTGGGAAAAGATGTCGGCCGAGAGGCAACCTGCGCGACACGTGCCAGGTTGGAAGGCCGGTACAACCGGGAGCGTGCTAACACCAGAAGCATACCAAAAACTGGCGGGTCCCTGGATCGGGGGAGTCGATCCCGCACCCTAGGTCTTCCATCATGCCCAAGTGGATAGTTTATACCCTGCTGACCGTGCTTCTCTGGGGGCTGTGGGGAGTCGCGTGTAAGGCAGTCTCGGAAGAGCTTCCCGCTTGGCAACTTCAAGTAATATCGTTGCTGGGGGTGTTGCCGATCGTGTTGGTGCTCCTGTGGATGGTTTATCAATCGGAGGCCAGGGCCAATGACTTTTTCACAATGGAGGGTGCCATG
>CALMBE010000547.1 GCA_937860165.1 uncultured Planctomycetaceae bacterium | reverse complement strand
GGTAATTGCCGACAAGGTCTGCCCACAGGCGGCCATGCTCATGGAGTCCCTTCGGACTAAAATGAATACCAGCACCATTCAGATCACGTCGATCACCGGTGAGCGTATCCGTGTCTGGCCCCTGCAAGGCAATACTTGCTTTCCATAGCCTGCTTTGGGCGGTCCGCACGGACTCGAAGCGAGGTTTCTCTGGATTGTGATAAGAGGCCTGGGCGACAAACCATGGCAGGTACCACCCTGCTTGTACACGCGAGGCTTGGATGACGTTCCGCAATTTGTCGAAGTATTCATCGGAGGGCATTTCAACGTCACTCTCGCCCTGATGCCATAGCAGCGCTCGAAATCCAAAAGGCCCCAGTTGATGGATGCGCGTCATCGTCCAGGGAAACAACTCACCATCCGGCTGCCACTGGTTGACACTCGTGCCGCCGAAACCCGTGGTTGCCACACCGATCGGGACTCGGAAGCGTTCGTACATTGCGTCGCCAAAGGCTGGCCAGAAGCTGCCACCTTGGCTCTTATCGGCTACGCCGGGTTGCGGGTCGTCGGCAAGTTGCCATTCTTGGCCACTGAACGAAGCCACCATGCCCGACTTCTGCTGGGTACAAATCTCACCGGAATTGGTCGAATTCGACTGTCCAGCCCCAACAAACACCTCACCGATACCGAACGGTTCCACTTTCATTTCAGCCAGCACGGCGCCCTGTTTGAGCGCTTCGACTTGAAGCGTGTACCAGCCACCCGCAGGGGCCGGCAGCACGGCCGAGAAACTCCGCGTTGTGGCCTCGAAGGGGACGGTTTGCCACTTCCCGGCAAGTGGACCTTCGACAGAATTGCCAGTTACCCGGACCCGAATCTCGTTGGCGTCGGTTGTCGTTTGTCCGCTCACAACAAGTGCCCCTTGCTTTGCGCTCGATCTCTGGAAGACCTGATAGGTCTGCGGTGAGAAGAGTTGGAGCTTCGCTTCGATCGGTGTTGGCACGAGGGCTTTAATTTGCTCGCGCTCTTTAGGTGAGACGCTGCCTACGGAGAGTATAAGCGTCTTTTTCTCTCGTGGACCCATTGAGACCTGACATACTTGATGCGGCCCTTGCCACGGCCCCCGCAATTTGTCACAGCCACGAATCGTGAGGCGTGCGTTACCAGCCACCAGGGCGACTTCTGTCCAAGACTCGTTGACAGGAAGTGCAAATGCCTTTCCGTTCTGATCGAAAGCGGCTTCCACTTCTTTGGCGAATACCAAGAAGAAAACGAGAGGGTTATCTGATTTGTTGGCAAGCTGCCAGGTCATCTCCGATTCGCCAAATTCATAGTGAATCGATGCGGTGTCACCATTTGCTGCAATACTTTTTTCTGACACACGATCCACTTTCAATAGTTTCAGTGGACCTCCAGAGAAGAAGTAACTACCCCGAGACACAGACACACCGGGCGCGAGGAACTCGCGGCCATGAACGCGGAGATTTGTCAAACAACCGTCCGCTTCGATGCGGGCCTCGTAAAGAGCGCTCTTGATTGTATGTGGACTTCCCTCGGTAACAATCGTGATTTCCGCGACCAACTCGCTGGAAACGAGATGCCCAAACCAAGCCAAACCAATAATGAAAAGCAATCTTCGCAACATATTTTTTTTTTCGTAGGCAAGCAACGGGGGCTAGAGAGATCCGGCAGTGACCCGGTTCGCTACCGCTCCTAGCGAGATAGCAGCGAACTCCATTCTAATGAAAACAAGTTGGGCTACAAGCGTGGTTGTGCCGCTTTGTTTCGGTGAGTGATCAGAAGGTTGAAAACTCTTGAACCGGGCCAGCTCAAATCGGCACGGTGATTTCACTCCACGACTATTCGCACTGGGTAACCGATACCAATTGCTACAGCATTTAACCCATATTTCCCATTTGATTTCCCGCACTTTGGCATGCGATTTGCGCTAGA
>CALMBE010000546.1 GCA_937860165.1 uncultured Planctomycetaceae bacterium | reverse complement strand
GAATCGTCGAGAAAACATGGCCACTGCGGAGTACCGCCGTGGCCATGGCACCCTCAATTGTGAAAAAGTCATTGGCCCTGTTGGTTAGCCGGGCGTTGTTTCTTTTGGACCTGCAAAGCATTACACTGGGGCTTATGGCCCCCCCCGAGATGACGGACGGATCAGAGAGACCTGCTTTGAGCAGGCAAAACCTTGTCTTTCGCTGGGAAATTCCCCATGCCGGAACTCATCAATCCTATTGAAGATATCCAAACCGAGCTCGAGCAGCTGCGGCTCTATGAGAAGCATCTTCAACAACGGCATTTGGTGCTGTTGCGATTGGCCCTGTCGCAGCAAAATCCGGAAACTAGTTTCGAGGAGAAGCAACTCGCGTTCACCAAGGAAATTGGTAACTTTCTGGCGGTCGAGCGGACGAGCATCTGGATCCTCGACCGCGACAACACGGCCTTGCGATGTCTGAACCTTTATATTCGCAGTCAGGATCGGCACTTTGTCGGAGATGAACTGCCCGCCAAACAATTCCCGCGCTACTTCAAGTTCCTCACCGAGCAAGGGGTCGTTTCCGCCGACCACGCCCGCACGGATATTCAGACGGAAGAATTCGGGCAAAACTATTTGGTGTCGAATGACATTAGCTCGATGCTGGACACACCCTTGCGAGTGGGGGACCGACTTCGTGGCGTCCTCTGTTGCGAGCACGTGGGGTCACCTCGGCATTGGACCGAGGACGATCAACAGTTCGTCATGTCGCTGGCGGACTTGGCCGCCTTGACCTTAGCAGCTCACGATGTGCGACGCACGGAAGAAACGCTGCGGGCACTCCTGGATTCTGCCGCGCAAGGGGTCGTCACCGTCGACGATCAGGGGAGGATAACCCTGGTCAATTCCCTGATCGAACGGATGTTCCGTTATCAGCGGCGGGAGTTACTCGGATATCCGATAGCCAATTTCCTGCCCAAGGATTTGTGCGAGCTCATCACGGCACCGATCCTGGAGCCGCGCCCTAGTTCACGCACCCTCTCGCCGGAAATAGGGGAATACTTTATGGCCCGGCGGAAAGACGGCACCGAGTTTCCCTTGGAAGTTGGCCTCAGTTACGTCCATCATCATGGCCAACATTTGGCACTGGCTTTGATGACCGATGTCTCGCAGCGAGTGCAGATCGAGCAGCAGCTTCGTAAAAGCGAAGAATTGTATCGCAGTGTGGTCGAAGACCAGGTGGATCTCATCGCACGCTATACCCCCGAAGGAATCCGCATTTTTGCCAATGACGCCTATTGCCGATTCATGGGCTCACCGCGCGAATCGTTGATCGGTCGGCCAATTTGGGAGCATGTCCCGGCAGACGACCGCGAGCGATTGCGCCAGAACTTTGCCACGCTGACACCCAGCTCCCCGGTGCATTCTTACGAACATCGCGATGTTTCCCCCTCGGGAAAAGCTGTGATCAACCAATGGGTCGATCGCGGGATTTTCGATACGAACGGAAAGTTGCGCGAACTCCAATCGATCGGACGCGATGTCACCCAACAACGCGAAACCGAAGCACGACTCCGCGAAGCGCAACGACTGGAAGCCATTGCTATGCTGGCCAGCGGAATTGCGCATGACTTTAACAACCTGCTCACTCCGATCCTGATTTACGGCGAAAATCTCCAGAAACGACTCCCCGAAGGGAGCCTCGAAGCGAACCAAGCACAGCAAATCTGTTGTGCCGCGGAGCGTGCCCGGAAATTGGTCCGCCGAATCCTGACCTTCGGTAGAAAAGGGGACCACCAAACTCGGTCGTACCAGCCATTCGCTCCCCTGATGTCCGACACGCTCGAGCTAGTCCGCATTTCACTCCCCAGCAACGTAAGAATGGTTGCCGAGATTGACGACGACTGCGGGGTGGTCGAAGTGAATTCCACGGAGGTATTCCAGGTAATTTCCAATCTGTGCTCCAATGCCTGCCACGCCTTGCCTCAGGGGGGACTCCTCGCGATTACCGCCAAACAAGTTTTTCTTGAAGGCCACGACCTGCACCTGGGCAACGGACTGCAACCGGGAAATTATGTCGAGATTAACGTCGAGGACAATGGAGTGGGGATTCCGGCTGATATTCTGAGCCATATCTTCGAACCTTTCTTTTCAACCAAGCCTGCTTGCGAGGGGACCGGGCTGGGGCTCTCGGTCGTTCACGGCACGGTCACGCATCTCGGCGGTGCCATCGATGTGACAAGTCGGGTCGGCAAGGGTACGCGTTTTCAGGTGTATTTGCCCTGTGTGAGTTCACTTCCCGCCGCGACCAAGGAAAGCTCCTCCGAGGCTTTCGGGCCTGAACAAGTCGCTAAAATCCTGTTGGTCGACGATGACGAATTAGCTCGCAAGTCGATGCAACTCATCCTCGAACAACTAGGGCATCATGTCACAACCTGTTGCTCAGGTGCGGAAGCCCTCGCGGCATTGAAGGCACCTGCCGCCTGTTTCGACCTATTGCTTTCCGACCTTACGATGCCCGTTATGAGTGGCTTAGAACTCACCCGAGAAGTTCGCACCTTCGATCAGGGTTTGCCGATTCTGCTCGTGACCGGCGACTCAGGGCAGGCCGACAATGAAGCGGCCATGCGTTACTCGGTAAGTGGATTCATCGAAAAACCCGCCACCGCGAGTGAGTTAACCACGGCCATCCAGCGCGCAATCGCCTCGCGCTCAACCTGAGATCTGCTAAAACGGCCTAAAAATAGAACGCGGATTAAGAGCCTATCCAAGAACCCATACGTAGGACGGTCCCCTGGGCCGTACACCAAGTA
>CALMBE010000545.1 GCA_937860165.1 uncultured Planctomycetaceae bacterium | reverse complement strand
GCCTGCCGCGTGCGCCCATTCACCAGCATTGTGCAAGCGCCGCACACTTCTTCGAGGCAATTGCAGTCCCAGGCAACGGGCGTGGTCTGTTTCCCGTCGGAAGTTGTCGCCAGGGCGGCGACTTTTTGCAGCACGCTGATAATGTTCAAGTTCGGTTCGTAAGTCACCTGGTGCCGTTGCCAATAGCCCGGTTGTCCCGGAGCATCCTGACGGAGAATTCGGACTTCAAACGACGAAGGTCTGTTGGCATGGCCGTTATGAGCACTCATGGCAGCGATTTCCGAAGAGCAAAATGGTAATACACCGGGAACCTGTATGATAAAGATTTGGCTTGCATTGACCAGTCCACCGGGGCTGGCTTGGCGAAATAGGTAAGAATTTGCATTTCTCGTCCGGGTGTGCTCTAATCGGTCCAAGAAGGGAGATGCTACAGAGCGAATTATTGACTACTGCGCAGCAAAAGGGCCTGTGTGACCGGGGCTCTTGGCTTTCGGCTATCAGTCAGAGAAAACTGGCCTGGCCGATAGCTGACAGCCGACAGCCGAAAACTGTAAGGGGTTCATTCACTGCGCAGTCCTCAATAGTACACGACTCATCGTGAACGGTCCCTCGAGGAAAGGAGAGTTTTGCGGGAATTCTCAGCGAGCACTGACTCTAACATTATCTGAGCGAGTTATTCAAAATCCATCACGACTCCGAAACAGAAAAGAGGGTTTGTATGCAATCTCTTCATTTGCCTGGCCAGCTTCTGCGCCTGGCAGTGGCCATTGCCTTCTCAGCCGTCCTGACGACAGCTCCACAGGCCGCGGAAGCCCCACCCGAGACCCCCGCAATTCCTGCCGTGAAATTAACGATCGCAGCGATCAAACCGGCGGAAACTCTGGCGGAACTGCCTGAGAACGAGACCCTTTCCAACGAGACTTCCGCAAACGACGCTCCTAAGAAGTCGTTGGGCCGACCGACGCATAAGCAAGTCCACACGATCCAGATCAACACCGCCGACCTCGCGGAAACTACACTCACTTGTTTTTGCCTCTCTCCCACGGGAAACGTGCTGGCAGCCTGCGGCTCCGAGACCGGCGAGATTCGCGAGTTCACCCCGACGGGCGAATTCGTCACGAGTTGGGAAATCGATCACAGGCCCGAGGCGATTAACGTCGGTTCCGACGACAACATTTACGTCGCCGGCGCGGGCCAGCTTTTGAAACTCGCGCCGACTGGAGAACTCCTCCTGCAGCAAGCAGCGCCTCACGTAGCTGCCATCACGGCCAACCCGGAAAAGATTCGCACTGAGATCATCGAACAAACCAAGCAGATGCGCGAACAGTTCACCGAGCAAATCAAGACCTACAAAGACATGCTCGCTCCCCTGCAAGAAAAGCCCGAGGAAGACCGCACCGCCGAGAATGAGCAACAGATCGCGATGTTCGAGCAGGTTATTAAGCAGTACGAAGAAATGAGCGAGCAGTGTGGTTCCGAGGAGCTCACGGACGAGGAACTCGAGGAAAAAGTCGCCGCCAGCATCGCGTACAAATCAAGAATTGCCTCGATCAGCGAAGCTGACGGCGAAGTCTTTATTGCCACCGGTTCCACGGCAGGTTATGGCTACGATGTTTGGAAAATGGATACCGATTTCGCCGCTGCTGAAGTGATCATTTCTGGACTCAGAGGGTGCTGCGGGCAAATGGACGTGCAGTGTTGCAAGGACGGCCTCTTTGTTGCCGAAAACTCACGGCATCGGGTGGTCCGCTACGACACCGCCGGCAAGGAAATCACCTCCTGGGGCAAACAGGCCCGTGAGGGCTTGCATGGCTTTGGCAGTTGCTGCAACCCCATGAACGTGGCCTTCGGGCCCGATGGCTCGGTCTACACGGCCGAGGATGACACCGGACGTATCAAGCAATTTACACCCGACGGCGAGCTGATCGCCCGCACCGTCGGCCGGCTGGGGATCGACGCCAGCCGCGGCTCGACAACTCGTGGCGGGCTCGCCGGGATGCGCTCCCTGTGCCGAATCGCCCACTCCACCGTTTTGACGCACGACTCGGGTCCGCGGCTGCGCGAGGCGCGGCGCCGAGATCCTCTTCTACCCGACCGCCATCGGCT
>CALMBE010000544.1 GCA_937860165.1 uncultured Planctomycetaceae bacterium | reverse complement strand
CCGGGGTACCAGCGTGAGCATGGCACCCCAAAGTGAAAAAGTGATCGGCCCTGGGGATCGATTGGCGAGGTGATGACGTTTGCGGAAGATGTGGTATGATGATGAATAGCACTCGCTACTTTGTGGAGGTTATCAATTATGAATTCACTCGTCTTAGACTCAGAAACTGCCAAATTGCCACTAGAGTACTTGCTGCGGCAACTCGGCAATGGCGGTGTGGAAGTGAAAGACTCGGCGGGCAAAATCATTGCCGTGATTCTCGGTCCGATGGATAAGGAAGCGCTGACTTACGCCGAAGCGAATCTTGATATTGACCAGCACTTAGATCAAGTCCGGCAAACACTTGGGCGGCGTGAAGGTATTTCCACTTCGCAACTCTTAGAGAAAGCTGCCTTGGCTGCGGAAGAAGCCGCTCAAGAATGACGCAATACACCGTCGTGTGGGCCAAGGAGGTCGAGGAACCTTTTATCAATTATTGGATCAAAGGCAATTCTCTGACGAGAGTAATCCTCACTGAAATCGCAAACCGGGTTGACACAAACCTGTCCGAAGATGCTGATTTGAAGGGTCAGCTACGACCGGACCTAGGGTGAGCGAATTTTTGCTGTAGAACTTGCGAGTTCGCCCGCGCACGTTTCTGTGACCTATGAAGTTTATCCTGATGATCGGCTGGTGCGCGTCGTGAGGCTGGTAATTCGTGGGGAAGAATAGCACACGGATGCACACGGATTTGGCGGTTTCTCGCTGATCGGTAGGCAGTCATTCGTAGGTGAGGAGGTAGCTTAGAGGGCTGCTCAGTTTTCTCCAAATGAGGGTGCCATGGCCACGGCGGTACTCTGCTGTGGCCATGTTTTCTAGACTATTCACATGCTCACACTGGAGTACCAGCGTGAGCATGGCACCCCAAAATGAAAAAGTGATCGGCCCTGTGGTGGCCTACGCGGGACCGTAGCGTTTGGAACCGGGACCACCGTGCCGTGCGAGTGTCGCCGCCGTCACATTGAACGCTAGCAGCAGAAAAGTCGACGGTTCTGGCACGGCTACCGCAAGCGTGGGAAATGGTGCGAATGTGTTCCCGAAGTTTCGTTGCCAGTGCAAGAAATCTTGGCCATCGACATTGTCATCGCCGTCGCCGTCGGCCGTGAATTGGGCACCTTCGCCGTCGTATTCATCTTGCCAGACGATTAGGTCCTCGTTGTTGGTTTCTCCAGAGCAATTGTAGTCACCTTCCACCGTGCAAGAGTGTGCGACTAGCGAGAGCGTCCCGATTCCCGTGCCACTGATATTTCCTACTTCAACCACGCCGGTTCCCGAGGGATTCCCGAGCAAGGTGGCATTCACGGCGATGTTTGGCAAGCTCATGTCGATTCGCAATTCGGAGAAGTCGGTTCCAAGTTGGTCGTGGTCACTGGTGACGGAGCCGAGTGTTGGGGTGGTGGAGAGTGGCGCGATTCCTCCGCCCCCCGCTCCACCTGGGACAAGAATCAAGGAGAGATAATTGTGTTCGAGAGTCCCTCCCGAGAAACTGGTCGGGAGAGTGTCGTTGCCCAAATCGAACCAATCTCCGGCGAGCGATGCTCCGGCATTGCGTACCGCATAGTACCAGAAGGAATTGGGAGTGAGCGAAACCCCTGCCACGTCGGCGCTAGAAGGACCGGGAAAAGTTGTCGGAAATGGAAAGCCACCCAGAAAGCCCACGGCATCTCCCGAGTCAGCGAACTGTGCCGAGCTACTCAAGAAGCGAACCTGCTGCGTGAGGGTATCGTATTGCAGCGTCAGGGGGGAGACGGTCGTTTGCAGATCGGCGGTACAGCCGGTGCAGAGTTGTTCCGCATTGGAATGCGGGCCATTGACGCCAAACGAATAAGCAAACGAGCTTTGTACGGGATCGGTGCGGAAGGTTACTAGCTCAGCGCGCGAGGGGGATACGAACACTCCCAGACTCAATAAGAAACTCAGATAGGGTAAACGGTTCATTAGCGGTTTTCCCGAAACATGGACGAGCGAGTGTAGAACCGTCATTCTAGGCCGGGGACGGTTCGGTTGCCAAAGAAAAAAACCGCAATTGTGCGAATCTTCCTATCTGCTTGAGCAATAAGGAGTTGCGGGGAGTGACTGGTGGCTGGGGGAATTAGGCGAGCCGTAAGCAGACCACACAAGTGAGGGTGTGGTCCCCTCGCCCGGCGGGAGAATGTTAAATGTGTGATGGTTGATTGATGATGTGAAGAAAGGGGATCTTCCCGTCATTCCCGCGAAGGCGGGAAACCAGGTTCCGGTGCAGGCTCTAAATACTGGGTTCCCGCCTGCGCGGGAATGACATTCCGGCCTACGCCCTCCGCTTACTGACGTGCGCGGCTCGAAATCCGCAATCCGAAATCCGCAATCCGAAATCCGCAATCCGAATTCAACACCCTCGTCGTTCCTGGCACTCTAGGTAGCGGAAGCAGTGAACCAGGTGATCGTTCACCAGTCCGGCGGCTTGCATGTGGGCGTAGACAATGGTGCTGCCGACGAACTTGAAGCCACGGGCCTTGAGATCTTTGCTGAGGGCGTCGGATTCTTTGCTGGTGGCGGGGAGTTGGTCCATGCGTTTCCAGCGGTTGATTTTGGGCCGGCCATCGACGAATCCCCAAATGTACTTGGTGAATGTGCCGAATTCTTCCTGGACTTCTAAAAATCGGCGGGCATTGTTGACTGCCGCGGCGACTTTCAGTCGGTTGCGGACAATGCCGGGATTTAGCAAGAGTTTTTCGATCCGTTTCTCGGTGAAGCGGGCGACTTTCTCGGGATCGAAATCCGCAAACGCCTGGCGATACGCTTCGCGTTTGCGGTAAATGGTGATCCAACTCAGCCCGGCTTGGGCACTTTCGAGAGTGAGAAACTCGAACTGCTTGCGATCGTCGCGGACCGGCATACCCCATTCCTGGTCGTGATAGGGGATCAGTTCCCCGCTGCCGGCATATTGCCAATCGCAGGATCGATTGCCTTTGGTCGCCATCATCGCTTCCGGTGATAAATTTCAAAGTCGTGATCGAAGTCGTCGAATTCATCCTGGAAGTGATGAGAACTTTCTTGGAGGGTCCATTCCTGCCAATTGATTTCAGGAAAATAAACGTCCCCTTCGACGACCGCCTTCACGCGGGTGTAGTAGAGGCGGTCGGCGCGGGGTAGGGCGAGCTCGTAGATCGCTGCCCCGCCGATGATGAAGAGTTGATCTTGCTCACAATCTGCATGGCCCGCGATCGACAACGCCTTGTCGAGACTTGTCGCCACGGCGACCTGAGTGTGTCCTGTGTGGAAATCCGCCTCGCGCGAGATGACAATCGAGGTTCGGCCTGGCAAGGGTCGACCGATCGATTCCCAAGTCTTGCGGCCCATGAGAATGGCGTGGTCCATGGTGATCCGTTTGAAGCGACGGAGGTCCGCCGCCAGGTGCCAAGGCAACTCGCCCCCCCGGCCAATGACGCCGTTTTCCGCAACTGCCACGAGAAGAGCGATTTTCATACGGCCACCGGTGCGGGGATGTGGGGATGTGGGTCGTAATCGAGGAGGGTAAAGTCAGCGAAATCGAACTTGAAGAGGTCCGTGATTTCAGGATTGAGTTGCAATCGCGGCAAGGGGTGCGGATCGCGGGTGAGTTGCAGTCGGGCCTGTTCGAGGTGATTGTCGTACAGGTGGGCATCCCCCAGGGTGTGTACAAAATCGCCAAGTTCGAGTTGCGTCACCTGTGCGACCATCATGGTTAGTAAGGCGTAGGAAGCGATATTGAACGGCACGCCGAGAAACACATCGGCACTGCGTTGATAGAGTTGGCAAGAAAGTTTACCGTTGCCGACATAGAATTGAAACAATAAATGACAGGGGGGCAGAGCCATTTGGTTCACATCGGCGACGTTCCAGGCGCTAACGATATGACGCCGGGAATCTGGGTTGGTGCGGAGCGATTCAAGAATCTGCGCGATCTGATCGATGCTTTCACCGGTTGGCGTGGCCCACGACCGCCACTGCTTGCCGTACACGGGACCGAGTTCCCCTTGGGCATCGGCCCATTCGTTCCAAATCGACACACGGTTGTCTTTCAAGTAGCGGACATTGGTGTCCCCCCGCAAGAACCAAAGCAATTCGTAGATGATCGACCGCAGGTGGAGTTTCTTGGTTGTGAGTAGCGGAAATCCGGCGGCCAGATCGAACCGCATCTGATATCCGAACACACTCCGCGTACCGGTGCCGGTGCGATCGCCTTTGGCGATGCCGTGATCGAGAACGTGCTGCAAAAGATTCAGATAGGTTTTCATATTAAGATTGTCTCACGCAGAGGCGCTGAGGGCGCGGAGGGTTTAAGAAATTATTACTCACTGCGTCCCCTGCGCCCCTGCGAGAAAAGTGTTCTTACTTCGCCAAAAGTTCTTCGACCACCTTCGCCACGAGAGTCGGATCGTCCTTCTTCCGTAAATGCTCGATGCGATCGGCGGCGATGCCGAGTTTTTCGAGCGTGCTGGTGATTTGCTTCCACTTGGTCTCGCGGGTCTTGCCGCTGGCCAGGTAGAGGTCGGTAACCAGTTCGCTGAGCCGCTGCAAGGAAATGGCTCCGCGGTTGTCGTAGTAATTCTTGATGACTTTCTGCTGGTACTTGGAATGTTCCTGGGCCATGCTGATTTATCCGAGTGGTCTTATTGAATTGATTTATCCTGATCGGGGGCCTTTCGGCGAGAAACGTGGGGGAGAAACGTCTTCTGTTTCCACTTTTCTCCCACCCCCGGGCGCGGTAGATTATCCTACTCGTTGGCCGCCGCAAACGGTAGCCGAACCCTGGAGTAAGTCCTCGCTGGAACGAAGGTGTGGTCCCCGATGCCGGTTATTAAATTCGTCAAAGAGAAAAAAGAAATCGAAGTCCCCCTGGGGTCCAATCTCCGCAAGGAAGCCATGAAGGCCGATGTCAATGTGCATCAGGGCGTGAATGGCTTCGGGGCTTCGTTGAACAAAATCATGAACTGCCACGGCATCGCGCAGTGTGGTACGTGCCGGGTGCGAATCACCAAGGGGATGGAAAACGCCAGTTCGATGGGCGTGCTGGAAAAAATCCGCTTTTACAATCCCATTCCCGACCCGATTCCCTGCATGGCCTATATCGGTCAGGAAACAACCATGCGGCTGGCGTGTCAGGTCACCGTGCAGGGGGACATGGAAGTGGAAACCGGCCCCGAGCTGGATCTCTTCGGCGAGAACTTTTTCAGTTAGAATGGTGGGGAGTCGGCGGCTGGCTTTCGGAGATTTGTCAGAAAGCGGACCACGGACCACGGACAGCCCTGCACCATGCGCCAAGTGATCGCCATTGTCAAACCGTATCTGGCCGAGAAGATTCTCGAGAGCCTGCGGTTCGCGCCGCTCGAGGCGGTGCATGTCCGCGAGGTCAAGGGGATGGGCCGGCAAAAGAGCTATCTCGATCAATACACCCAGAGCGAATACTCCGAGGTGTTTTTGCCCAAGGTGGAAATCACGGCCTGGGTCGAAGACTCGCGCTCGGAGGAGGTGATTCGCAAGCTGGTAGAAGTAGCCCGCACGGGCCGGATGGGGGACGGCAAAATTCTGGTGCTCGCCGCCGAGACCCCCGAGACGTATTTCGCGGCGGCGACTGCCAAGTAGCTCTGGCCCCCTGCGCTATCCCCCCCGATCCTAGCCGGAGGTACACCCTAGCCGGAGGTACACCTACCTCCGGGAATTCCCGGACGGCGTGGCCGTCCGGCTGGGGGGGTGGGGGAGAAGAGAATAGTGATTGGTGAATCGTGATTGGACAAGCTACAGTCCTGGAATTCTACTGAACCCTGAACCCTCTTCTAGTCCGGATTTCTCACCACGAATGAGACAAATAGCACGAATCGGTTAGCTGATTTGTACTTGTATCTCTAGACAAGTCACCATGAAAAACGGTTGATTGCAAAACCAGACTTCTCGATTGCCCTTAATCTGCGAGTATTCGTGGGATTCGTAGGATTCGTGGTTACTGAATGGTGAGAAAAGTGGGCTAGCAATTCTGCTCGTGGGCAACCGAATCGATTGGGCGGACTGTGCGGGTTGGAGGACCCACTTTGGGGGCTTCAAAAGCGTCGATTAAGGGAGATTTCAAGGCCCACTCCATAGCCAACCCCCCGCAGGTGTTTATGATGAAAAGAGGTCGCCGCAGGATCTCACGGACCTCGAACCCGAAGCAAATTACCTTCAGTTGAGTATGCCCCCATGGATCGAAACCCTCCGAATATTGGAATCTCGCTGGAGAGCCCCAGCGATTTATTGGCGATCTTTTTTCGTCACAAGAAAAAGGCGATTCTCGTTCCGCTGTTGATTATGGCCGTGGGTACCATGGTGCTGCTCTTTGCGCCGCGTGAGTATCAGTCAGAAGCCAAGATTTATCTGCAAGTCGGTCGAGAGTCGGTCAAACTCGACCCGACGGCGACGACCATGGATCGGATTTCAATCATGTCGAACGACCGGGCCAACGAAATCAATACGGCAGTCGATGTGCTCAAGAGTCGTGGGTTGATGGCCAAGGTGGTGGACAAGGTCGGAGCCGAGGTGGTGCTCAATGGTCTGAAGACCGAACAGCAGGAGCCAAACGCGGTCATTGCGGCGATTCAGAACGGGGTGGGTACAGTGGTCGACTTAGTAAAAAGCATCGACCCGGTTTCTCCCGCCGAGGCAGCTCTGGTGCGGATCGAGAAGAATCTCAGCGTGGATGTCGAACTCGATTCGACACTGATCGCGATCCGACTCCAAGCCAAGAGTCCGCAACTCGCCCAACTGCTGACGAAAACCCTCCTCGATATCTATCAGCAGGAACATCTGCGGATGCACCGCACGAGCGGCTCCAAAGAATTTTTTGCCGAGCAGTACGAGTCCCTCCAAACCCAACTCGACGACTCGGTGAAAGGACTCCAGCAGGCGAAGAACCGGCTGAATATGGTGTCGATTGCCTCGCGGCGTGATACTTTGGAATCTCGACTGTCGAGTTTAGAACAAAATCGCAACTCCAACTCAGAGAAGTTAGCAGGGGCCCGGGCGCGGGTGGCGGATTTCAAAAAGCAAATTGCCGCCATTCCCGAGCGGATGGTCTCGGAGGAATTGACCGTACCCGATACGGGAACCGACACGCTCCGCGAGAAAGTTTACGCCCTCGAAGTGCAAATGCTCGATCAGCAAGTGAAATACAGCGACGACCACCCAGCCTTGCAGGCCACGCGGGAGCAACTCAAGCAGGCTCGGAACGTGCTCGATCAAGAAAGCACCGAGCGGCATCAACAGACCAGCGATGTGAATCCGAATTTCCGGTCGCTCAAGCTGTCGTTAGCCGAGGCCGAGAGCGAATTGGCGGCCTTGGAGGCTCAGCGTGTCGAACTATCGACGTTGCTGGGTCGCGTCCACCGCGAACTGAAGGACTTGAACAACAGCGAGCTCGAGATGGATCGCTTGGAGCGCAAGTCGCAGCTCGCGCGGACCAATTTTTTCCGCTATGCCGAGAATCTGGAAAAGGCGCGGATCGATCAAGAACTCGACAACCAACGCATCTCGAATGTGATCATTTCCCAGGAAGCACTGTTGGCCGAGAAGCCGATAAGTCCCAACAAGGTGGTCGTGGGGTTGTTGTCGCTGGTATTGGCGGGGGCTTCGGCGTTGTCGTTGGTATTGGTATCCGAGAAGTTCAATGATCGCATCTACAAAGTCGAACAACTGGAGCAAAGTCTCCAATTGCCAGTGTTGGGTGCGATCCCCGCTGGCCGCGAATATGTCCGAGTCACCGCTTAACATTCACCGCTAAGCCGCAAGCGGATCAACCGAGGAACTTGTCAACCATGAGTACACCACTGACTGAAGTTACCCCCGAGGCGGTTCCAACGCTGGCCAATTCAGCGGCGGGTGGCGTTGCGAGCAAGCGTTGGCAACGCACGGCCCCGGCGTTTGCTGGGCATACGGTATTTGATGATCTTGTCTGGCGGGTGCAAGCCCGGCGTCAGAATGGGACTTCCCTGGCCGTGGGAGTGAGTAGTCCCCTGCCGCGAGTGGGGACAACCACCGTAGCGGCCAACCTCGCCCTGCGGGCAGCTGAACTTCAGTCGGATCGAGTGCTACTCGTCGATGCCCGGGGAAACTCGGGAGGATTGTTAAAACTTTTTCGTGTGGCCCCCGCGCCGGGACTGGCCGAGATCTTGTCGGGCAAGCTGGCCGTGGGAGAAATCGAGCCGATCTCGTTGCGTGAGAATCTCGATCTGATTTCGGCAGGGGCCGAGTGTGTGACGGGGAGCCTGCGCATTCACCACCACTTGGTCAAAGAAGTTCTGGAAAGTCTGAAGCGAAAATACAGTTTGATTGTCGTGGATCTGCCACCGGCGGACCAACTCGGTTCGACGATTCCGCTCGCACGGAACTTGTGCGGAGTGGTGTTGGTGGTGGGGAGCGAATCTTCGCGTCCCGTGGAAGTGCAACGTGCCGCCCAACAGCTCGAACAAGATGGCATCGCGGTCTGGGGCACGGTTCTAAATCGCTATCGCCGCTACATCCCCCGCTGGCTCGAGCGCTGGGTTTAACCACGCTCCTCGCGGACAGGTTCAACACCCTAGCCGGAGACAAGCTTGTCTCCGGCTAAGCGCGGCGTGCGGGCTAAGCCTGGCGAGCGGGGTACGTAAGTGCCCTGCAACTACGGCATCGCCTATTCGCTCAGTAAGCGGCGTAGTGCTCGCGGTTGGCTTCGGCTAGCAAGAGGGGGCTATACCGCAGACCTTTGAGCAGGTGTTCGACTTCGTCGAATTCCGCTTGCAGCGAGGCGATTTCTTCCATGCCTGCCGCCTCGGCTTGCAAGTCGCGGTGGAGTTCGGAGCGAAACTTGCTGCACGCCTTGGCGAGATCTGCCTGCAACTTGAGCGGAACATAAGTCTCCCGGTGGGCGATCTGGGCCATGAGCTGTTCGATTCGCTGACGATGGGTGCCATAGCGGGGACTGGACGCCGCTGCCGGCCAATAAATCATGGCTGTGCTCCAGTCGATATCGAAGTCATCCAATTGGTATTCCAAGGCTTCTTGCAGTAATTCCAATCGCCGGAGTTTGGTGTTTTCGATTTTATTCATCACCCGCGAGACGCGGGCATCTTGGTAGCGTTGTCGGCGAATCTGGTCGAGTTCGAGTTCAGTTCTGGCCAGCTTGATGCGGTTGTCAAGAAACATCGAATAAGCGGTCTCGTAATTGATTATCGCCTGGCTTTCCTGCAAGACACCGTCGGCGTAGGCACGGGTCAAGACCGCCCAGCCGCGCAAGACACCTTCTTGATAGGTCGAAGAGTGCCGGTGGGGGGCTTCGGGGGGGGTATTGGCGAACGCACCACCAGGTTGTGGGATCATTCGATCACGGGTTTGTTGGGCGATTGCGCCAGAGACCATCAGGCTGGCGATGACGACGGCGAGCAGGGGGAGTGTGCTTCGCATGGCTCGGTGCTCCTTGTGGGAAGGGTGGAAAGTGGAAAATTGGCTCCTCACCCTTACAAGCGAAAAGCGAGTGGAAAGGGGACAGAGGATTTCCAGAAATTTTTTTAGAAGGGCTTCCGGAGGCAAAAACTCGGCGGAAATGCTTCTTTTTCGCCGGGAGGGGGTTTATGATGCCCTGGGACGGGCGGGGAGGCGCTAAACGGCAAGCCAGGTATTGGGCCGGGCACCCACACTTAACATTGACTCCCAACGCAATCATGCCGGATCCCCCTTCGGAAGTAACGCTGCTCTTGCACCGGGCGCAACATGGCGATCCCGAGGCGCAGCCGCGCTTGTTGGAATTGGTTTACCAAAAGCTGCACCAGATGGCCGAGAAAAACCTGGCCCAGGAACAGCAGGGGATTTCCATTCAAGCCACCGTCTTGGTACACGACGCTTATCTGCAATTGATCGGTTCCGACCAACCGGTCGACCTCAATGACCGCAAGCATTTTTATGTCGTCGCCGCCAAGGTGATGCGGCGGATCTTGATCGATCGGGCGCGAAGTCGGCGGGCCCTCAAACGGGGCGGGCCGCATTGGAAGCGATCTTCGCAGAACCTCGACGCGATTGCTGGGAAATCGGCGCAGTTCGACGTACTTGCGCTGCATGAATCGCTCAAGCGATTAGCGGAATTCGACCCCCGGCAAGCGGAAATCGTCGAGATGCGTTATTTTGGGGGATACACGGTCGAAGAAACTGCCGAGCTACTCGATGTTTCTCCGAGCACGATCAAGCAAGAATTCGCGGCTGCCAAGGCGTGGCTGTTCCGCGAATTGACGCGAGGCTAACGATGGCGGAACAAACTTGGGAAGAAATCAAAGAGGCTTTTCAAGCTGCCTTGTCGCTTAACTCCGCCGAGCGCCAAGAATATCTGGGACAGCTCTTGCAGGAATCTCCTGCGCTGCATGAAGAAGTCTCCGCGCTCTTGTCAGCGCACGACGAAGCCGACCAGGAGGAATTCTTGGGGGGGCTGAACATCGGCAAGAAAACCGCCTCGGACCTGGCCGAGACGATTGCGATTGGATTGCCCACCATCGCGATGGATTCTAACGATGGGGAGCCCGCGTCGCTCGACACACTCACGGCATCGGCGAAGATCGATGAGGCTCCCCCACTGGGGACGCTGGGGGATTATCAACTCCTCGAGAGAATTGGGCGCGGGGGGATGGGGGTGGTCTACAAGGCCTTCGATCCCAAGCTCCGACGCGTGGTCGCGCTAAAAGTCATCGCCGCCGGGAGCTTGAGCGCCCCCGAGGATATCGCCCGGTTTCACATCGAGGCCGAAGCCGCGGGGCGGCTCGATCACCCGGGGATCGTACCGGTGTATGAAGTTGGCGAGGACGAGGGAACGCACTATTACTCGATGGCCCTGGTCGAAGGGGAGAGTCTGGCGAAGTATGTGGGGCCGCGGGCTACCTTGTTGCCTCCCCGACGTGCGGCCGAGTTGATGGAGGAAGTCGCCCGGGCGGTGCAATATGCCCATGATCGGGCGATCATTCACCGCGATCTCAAGCCGGCGAATATCTTGTTGGATCTCGAAGGTCATCCGCGGTTGACCGACTTTGGACTCGCCAAGGTGCTGCGTGAGGAAGAAGGACTCACCATGACCGGGCAGGTGATGGGGACCCCCAACTTCATGGCCCCCGAGCAAGCCAAGGGTCAGCACGACAAGATCACCAATCGCACGGATGTGTACTCGCTGGGTGCGACGCTTTACGCGCTCTTGTCGGGTGCGCCACCGTTCACCGGCAAAAATCTCATTGAGACCTTGCGCAAGGTGGAAAGCGCCGCCCCGGAACCGCTCGCTTTCAAGGGTTCACCGGTTCCTTTGGAC
>CALMBE010000543.1 GCA_937860165.1 uncultured Planctomycetaceae bacterium | reverse complement strand
GAGTGGTCTCACCGGTTCGCCGACCGGTGTATTGCTCAAGCACAAGACCAACCACATGGACCTGACGGGCCTGGCTCGCGTCAGGGCTCTCGTGCGCACGGGGAACCTCCATCAGCTGCACCCAGCCGTGCGGCTCAATCGGCCGCTTCAACCAAGGCTTCCGGCTAACCAGCCGGTCATGTGCGAGCTGGGCACTCCAGCGCATCACCTCAGCATGCGAGGTGCGCATCCAGCGGCCTGCCACAACGTCCCGCCTCGGGGCGAAACCCTGTTGCGACCAACGCCGTAGCGTCTCCGGGCACACGGAGAGCTCATCGCTGCATCTGCCGCCATTCGCGGCGTTTCGCTCGAGGTCTCATGAATCATGCGGGGTAAATGCCGCCGATGAACGACTGGACGCCCGAGGGCACGACCGCGAAGGACATGCATGTTTACCCGGCATTCATCGCGTTCGTTCGCAGCGCGATTCAGGCATTGGGCCGCGATTGTCTCGACGCTGGCGTGGCAGCCACTCCCACCGTGGGCGTTCTGGTAAGGCATTTGACGGCCGCGGGAGGAATTCAGATTTCGGCTAGCCATAATCCTCCAATGTATAACGGGATAAAGCTCTTCGACTCCAGTGGTCGCGTGATCCCCGCTCCCGTAGGACAGCGCGTGCTCGAACGCTATCGTCGTGGTGAATATCAAAACCAGCCCGCGACTCCGCCAGGTAGTTGCGAGCGTCTGACCGATACTACTTCGGCGCACTTGAATCGCGTGTTGGCAACTTGCGATGTCGAACTCATTCGATCGTGTAAGTTCCGAGTTCTTGTGGACCCCAATCATGGATCGGGCAGTGTGTTGGCAGTTCCCCTCCTGGAGGCGCTTGGATGCGAAATGACCTTGCTGGGAGGTACGCCCGATGGAAGATTTGCCCATTCCCCCGAGCCCACGTTCGAGAATCTCCAAACAGTATTAGAACAAGTTCGCGCGACCAAGGCAGCGGTGGGTTTTTGTCAGGACCCCGATGCCGACCGGTTGGCAGTCATCGACGAGCACGGCCGCTATGTGGGTGAAGAGTTCACCCTGGCCTTGGTCGCAAATCATGTCCTCAGCCAAAATCCCGGCCCAGTGGTAACGAATTGCTCGACCAGCCGGATGACGCAGGATTTGGCCGCGAAGCATGGGGTTCCGTTTTTCCGTTCCAAAGTTGGCGAAGCCAATGTCGTGGATCTTATGCTGGCTCAAAATGCCGTATTGGGGGGCGAAGGAAACGGCGGCGTGATTGACCCTCGGGTCGGTTTGGTCCGAGACAGCTTCGTGGGCATGGCCCTGGTGCTCGATGCCATGACCAAGAGAGAATTACCGCTAAGCAAGCTCGCCGATGAGCTCCCCCGTTACGCGATTCACAAAGCAAAAGCAGCTCTTCCAGCCGAGCAATTAGCCGAATCTTTTTCCTCACTCGAATGTCACTTTGCCGATGCTACCAGCGATCGTCTCGACGGCCTGCGACTCGACTGGCCTGACAAATGGCTCCTCATCCGTGGCAGCAATACCGAACCCATCGTTCGCATCTTTGCCGAAGCACCCACGGCAGCCGAAGCCGAGCAGTTGTGTCGCGAAGCCGAACGGGTTATAGGAGAAAGCGTCTAGTCTTTCGGCCTCAGGGCCGATCAGTTTTTCAAATTGTCATAAGGATCAAGCCGATCCGAGGCAAGCCCGTCATCCCCGCGCAGGCGGGGATCCAGTATTTCACG
>CALMBE010000542.1 GCA_937860165.1 uncultured Planctomycetaceae bacterium | reverse complement strand
AGTGGGGTGTTCTCCAGAGATCCTCGGAATTCGCGCGCGAATAGCGCTGCTCTTGGAAGTAATCCATCAAAGTACGGTAGCCATAGCGTTTCCTGTAGGTACCGCTCAAACCTTTGACATAGTTGATGTAACCATTCCAGAGGCTGTCGCTAGTCGAATTACTGGGTTTCGACTTAGGCAATCCGGTGCTATAGCGACCAGCTTGTGGAAACGGATACTTCCGGGACCCATCGGGATTATTCTGGTTCAATCCGAGAGTACTGAAAATCGTGGAAGTCGTACTGCTGGAAACGTAAGTTCCGTAGTCCGAGTTGACTGTTCCAAACCCCGTGGAGGGAAACTTGGAAGTCGTGCTGCTGGGCCAAGTCGGGCAGGCCGCTACCAGGGCATCCCACATGGCATCCAACTGCTGTTCGGCCTCGGTGATTCCCAGGCTCGAATTAAGCGAACTGTCGTCGTTCATGGATGCCGAGAAGTCGAGCACGACCACCAAATCGCGGGCTTCGACGAATGCCGTCGCCGAGGTTTGGATCGGCACATGCGAGCGCCCAACTGCCCAACCAAAGGCCAACGGCAGTTCGCCGTCGGGTTGTGCAATATCCGAATTAGTTCGGCGCGCGACCACTTGGACCACATTGTACGGAGACGAATCCCATTCGATCGGCCAGGTGCCGGTTTGCGAATCGAAATGCCGCCGTCCAAATCGCACGTCGGTCTGCGGATCGATATAGGTCTCATTGGCCTCGGCAACCGTGTTGGCCATGGCGCGGGCCTCGGCGATGGCAATCGAATTGGCGTCGATGTTGGCTGAGCCCTGGCCTTGGCCAGCGGCATACACCGCAGCAGTGATTTCCTGGGCGGCTGCCAGGGCTGCCGCATCAACGGCGTTTTGCATCCTGGTTTCCGTCAGCACCATGCGACCGGTGTCGACCGAAAGGGCGACGAACGCGAAGAGGGCCACCAGGACAAACCCGGTGATCGCCACGATCACTCCGCGGCGAGAGGAATCTCTGCCCGTGGCTTCCTGTTGTTGGGGACCGATGCGACTCATGTTGTTGACTCCAATGCTAAGGGGAGAAGGAAAAAGAAAAACTGATTATTCAGACAAGGTTGCCCGGCCATTGCGAAACGTGATCGAGGCCGTCATCGCATAGTCATGCGCTTCGTCGACAGGAAGATAACTGATCGACGAGAACGGGACACTTACCGCGACCTGAAAGAGTTGCAAGTCATTCGCAGGATCGTCCAGGTCGAAGGTTTCCGAGGTGCTGCCAGCCGCCAATACTTGGATGCCGATATCCTCGGCAGGAATTCCCATCGTGCCGAGATAATTTTTCACGTCCTGAATGAGTTTGTCATTCGTCGTTTGACCTTCCTGCAACATCCCTTCCCGGTCCATCGCGGCAAAACGCGCACCCTCGCGGACGGCTGTTTCGAGTTCATTCTGCACATCGTAGGCACGGGTAAGTTCGACGATACCCATCACCGTACTTATTAAGATCGGGGCCACGAACGCGAATTCCACCGCTACGGCAGCCGTACGAGAAGTGCGTCGCAATTTGGTGAGTCTGAATTTCATGGAAAGTTTCCTTGGGGGGCACGTAGGGAGTTTATTCGTGACGCATAAAGGCCTGGGCATCGAGGATCACGTCTTCCAAAAACGGCATCGGCACGATGGCAATGTCGCTGTAGGCCACGCGAGCCCGAACGACAAACAAAGTTCGCGGTTCGGCGTCGGACAATTCAACGCTGGGGAGATCTTCCAGCCCGCTACCAGTATCTGGGACAGATCCCGCTGAATCGTAAACCGTGGCGTCTTTGACGAAGACACTTACCGCGTCCCCGGGGACTACCGTTGCGAGAGTCTGATTCACTCGATTTTCCACTTGGGCGGTCGTGGTCCCTTCGACCGCACCCATACGCGCTGCATTGCGACAGGCACTGTTGAGCAGATTGTTGATGAACTGAGCGTGGCCGAATTCAAAAATTGCAAACAACAGCAGCAAGAACACGGGCAACACGACCGCTGTTTCAACGGTTGTCGTTCCCTGACGGGTCGCTTTATTTCGGGCGATAAACATGGTGAGTGATTCTCCTACTGCAAAGCAGCTTCGTCGTGAAGCAACCATCAGTCAGAGTTACGGAATGTGAGCCAACTTATTGCTGGCGGAAATTCGTTAGGTGGGTTGAACGAGGTGGGTTTCTAATCACAGGATTCAGAAACAGGCGATTTGAAAAGCAACAACTACTGGAAAAGAATATGAAAAGATCGAGCTACGGTTTCCCGCTTAACTAAAACCTAGTTCAAGAATCTGAGTGTTGGCGTGAAGAAAACGATTTTCGTGGCAAATAGTAGAAAATACCACTTCGCCACAAGCTACTTGTGGAGGGAAAGATTCGCACGTTGCGTTTGGGAAACAAAAAAAGGTGCCCCGGACAATCGATCCGAGGCACCCTGAATTGCTTTGCAAAGGAACGTTTCAAAAATAACTTCGGCACTT
>CALMBE010000541.1 GCA_937860165.1 uncultured Planctomycetaceae bacterium | reverse complement strand
CCCCAAAGTTAAGATGTGACAAAGCACTAGCATTGGCCGTGTTTCGTCCGTGGCTAATAACACTGGACCTGGCTCTGTAGATTTAATTCGTTATTCGTTCAGTCGACCTATTGCATTGGCAAAAACTACCCTCGATACCGAATCGCTTCGCTTCGCCGTGATTGGCGGGGGAATCTCGGGACTCACTGCCGCCTATCGACTCACGCGTCTGGTTCCCGATGCGCGGGTCGAAGTCTTCGAGGGGAGTAATTCCCTGGGCGGGGTTTTGTCGACGCATCGGCAAGGGAACTTGCTCGTCGAGCATGGGGCCGACAGTTTTCTCGCCAAGCAACCCTGGGCAGTCGATTTGTGCCGAGAGTTGGGCCTGGCTGAGGAATTGATTCCCACCAATACCCAGCATCGTCGAGCACTGGTGCTTCGCCATGGTAAGCTCCACCCGGTTCCCGAGGGGTTTGTGATGCTGCGACCCCAACGAGTGTGGCCGCTGCTGCGGACACCTTTGTTGAGTTGGCGGGGCAAACTGCGGATGATGTGCGAACGGTGGAAGCCGAGACCCGTGGGGATTGATCGAGGGGACTACGATGTGAGCCTTGCTCAGTTCGCCACGGAGCGATTGGGCCGCGAAGCCTTTGAGCGACTTGTCGAACCACTCCTGGCGGGTATCTACACGGCCGACGCCGAGCGACTGAGCATCGCTGCCACGATGCCCGAGATTCTCCCGCTGTTGCGTCAACACGGTACGCTTTGGCACCGCGAAACTTCACAGGAATCGGAATCGCAAGGTCACGCCGATCTGCTGGCCAGTGGAGCCCGCTACGGGAGTTTTGTCACATTGCGGGATGGGGTGAGTCGGCTCATCGAGGCTCTGTCCGCAAAACTAAGGGAGGAGAATATCTCTCGGAACCGCCCTGTGCAAAGCATCGAGCGCGAAGGTTCGGACAAATGGCGACTTAAATTCAGCGATCACTCGACCAGTGGACCTTACACCGGAGTGATCGCGGCACTTCCCACGCCACGAACTGCCGAGTTGGTGGAAACTCTCGATCCACGGCTGGGCCAACTGTTGCGGGAAATCGAATACGCCAGCAGCGCGATCGTGTGTTTGTTGTACGAGCGGGATCAAATCACGCGACCCCTGGATGGCTTCGGTTTTATCGTTCCCGCAATTGAAAAACGACCGATCGTGGCGGCGAGTTTTTCGAGTGTGAAGTTTCCCGGCCGCGTACCCTCAGGGCAAGTCCTCATTCGGGTCTTTCTCGGTGGGGCCACGCAACCGCAAGCCATGGAGCTCTCGGATCAAGAACTGGATCGCATCGCACAAGCAGAGTTGGCCGAGATCCTGGGCGTGAAATCAGCGGCACTCGCCAGCGAGGTCGTCCGCTGGACCGAGAAGATGCCGCAGTATCATGTCGGGCATCTGCAGAAGGTCGATGCCATCGAGGATCGCGTGAATGCGATTTCCGGTTTGGAACTAGCCGGCAATGGCTACCGGGGAGTGGGCATTCCGTTTTGCGTTCGCAGTGGCAATCTTGCCGCGGAGCGGATTGTGGCACGGGTGAATTCGGGATTTTAGCGCAGAGTCGCTAAGACGCAGAGGCGCAAGGAATTTGTTTTATGAATTTCTTTGCGACTCGGCGCTAAATATTATGCGAGCTCGAGCTGGGGTGTGTCACCCTGCAATTCGAAGAGTGCCTCGCCTTGCGCGTCGATGCCTTGCGAATTGCCATATTCTCCGTCCCATGCGTCTACAGAATCGCCGTTTGCTTGTTGCTGCAATTCAAGTAATTTGCGAAAATCGTCGGCCAGATCGGGGTCCTGTGCAAGGGCCGCTTCAATAAGTGTGGCTTGAGGGTGATCGCCGGCGATTTCAAGGCTTCCATCGGCCTCGGACAAGTTCAATCGCAGCGGGTTACTCAAATCGACTCCCGCCGCAACCAAGGCCTCGTGAATTCGCTGGGCTAGTTCGTCTTGCAGTTGAGAGGAGCGGTCAGCAAGCGATGCCTCTGGGGATTCGCCCGTTGCCTCATTGGGCTTCAATCCCTCGGCCAGCGAATTCAAGATGTAGGCGAACGGCTTGGTGGTCGCCTTGACGGTTTTTTCTAGCAGTCCGACCGCAGTCGAAGGCGAAGCAAGGCCCAGTAGCACGGGTTCCATAAGACAAGTTCCAGCGACAAGAGTCCGGGCCAGCGGCCCGTTACCGGAGATTCATCGACCACCGGAACACGGCGACTTGGGGAAATCGCGCAGACTTTACCGCTGCTAGCATGGCAGTTTCGATTTCGCCCAGTCAAAACGGCATTGTCTTAGAGCAAGTAACATTCGAGTCTTCCTAGTAGCCGCGATAGGGTCAAAAATGTCTGCGGGATTTCCAGCAGCGGGTTTGCAGTTTTAGCGTTATTCACTGCCCCCTCAACGCCGACGCCGGAGGCCCATGGCGAGGATTCCCAGTCCTGCCAGCACTAGCGAGGAGGGTTCTGGATTCTCGAAAACTTCGACTTCTGGCTCGGATGCGAAGGTCGGTTCCGGCGCGGTTCCCAAGAGATATCGCTTCGAGACAAACCCGGGTGCCAGGCCGCGCTCTCCGAAGTTGTAGAGATCGCCCCGTAAGCTAGCAGTGAGTTGGATATTCGTGAACTGATCGGCTAGCACCGAACCCGCGGACGTCCCGGGTGGGTTGAGAACTCCCGAGAGCGAACGAATGACACCCCTAGTGGTCTGTCTTGATTTAGTTGACGGGCGATAGTACGGGATAAAGTCGTTTG
>CALMBE010000540.1 GCA_937860165.1 uncultured Planctomycetaceae bacterium | reverse complement strand
CTTTGCCATCGCCACCGGCAATCAACACAATTTTTCGGCCCTGCATTCCGCTGATGCCGGTTAACGCCGCCACGGTTGCGCCAACATTGGTGCCTTTTGAATCGTCATACCAGGTCACGCCATTTATCTCGATCACTTTTTCAACCCGGTGCGGAAGATGCCGCTGGTGGAAGTGATCCTGCGGTCGCCCCTGCCCGTGACGGAAAAGAACTCCACGGTTCTGGCGACGTGGACCTATGGGGCGGGTAAGTCGGCTGCGCTGACGACCGATGCCGGGCAACGGTGGGCTTCGCAGTGGACCAGTTGGGAAAACTACGACAAGTTTTTTAGCCAATTGGTCCGTTGGTCGATGCGACCCACGGACGACACAGGGAATTTCAGCGTGGCGACGAACACGCGAGACAATTCGACCCAGGTGATTGTGACCGCACTCGATCAGAACGAGGAGTTTCTCAATGATCAACTCATGACGGGGACGGTGGTGGCGCCGGACATGTCGTCGGTGCCGATTCGCATCGAACAAACCGCTCCGGGGCGTTACACTGGGGAGTTTCCTTCGGAGATGGCGGGGAGTTATTTGGTGGTGATTAATCCGGGAGCGGGGCAGGCCCCGATTCGCACGGGGGTCAACGTCGGTTATTCCGCGGAGTACCGCGACCATCAAACCAACATGGCCTTGCTCAGAAGTTTGGCGGAACTCGCTCCGGAAGATGCCCCGCAGGGAGTGCTGCTGGAAGGGGGGCTGGATTCTTCGCTGGCCGATCTGGAGTTCGACGACAATCCTTTTCGTCGTGACCTCCCCCCGGCGATTGCGAATCAATCGATTTGGCCGTGGTTGATGGTATTGGGGAGCTGCATTTTTCTGGGCGATGTTTTTGTGCGGCGGGTGCAAGTGAGTTTCTTGTGGATGGTTCCGCTCTTGGCTCGATCCCGAGACTACGTAATGCATCGCCAACGGTCGGCACCGGCACCGGAAACTATGAGTCGCCTGCGGAGCAAGAAGCAGGAGATCGGCCAGCAGATCGAACGTCAGCGGTCCGCGGCGCGTTTTGAAGCACCTACGGGACCGGAATCGACTTCAGGATCGACTCTCGACACAGGACCCGCGCGGCGGTCTGCTGGTTCTGTACCAAAGACTCCTGCGGACAATGCGCCCCCCGAAACTGCTCCCGAGGAGTCGTACACCGAAAGGTTGCTGAAGGCCAAACGGCAGGTGTGGGAAGATCGTGGTGGCGGTCCGGAAGGGCCGAAGTGAGTAGATCGCTGGAGAAGAGGCAGGTAAGAAGTGAACGCTTTAGATCAGCCTAGCTGGAGGCAAGCTTGCCTCCGGCTAGTTTTTTGCTGAAGCTCGAGATTGAACTCCAATGACGCAGGGCCAATGACTTTTTCACAATGGAGGGTGCCATGGCCACGGCGGTACTCCGCTGTGGCCATGTTTTCTCGACTATTCACATGCCCACGCCGGGGTACCAGCGTGAGCATGGCACCCCAAAGTGAAAAAGTGATCGGCCCTGAATGACGCACAACAATTGCAAGCTGCCTTGCGCGTACTGTAAGATTAAGCCCTCCTCTATTCAATCTCTCCAAACCACAAGGAAGCTGATATGTCACGTTTCATCTTGCGACAGAACTTTCTCGGAGTCGTTCTCCTGTTCACTCTCGGCGGGGAGGTTTACTCTCAGGCAGTGGCGGAATTGCCACCCGAGTTGGCGATTCCCGAGACCGATGAAGGGCTCCCAGGGGCGGGTCTCATTCTGCGTGAAGATTGGTTTCAAGAAGTTTGGAACGAGCGGCGAGGTTCTTGGCAGGGACGGGAACAGGAAGACCAGGGGGCCCTCGTGTTTCTTGGCGATTCGATCACGCAGGGTTGGGGTGAGGACTTTCACGGGGCCTTCGAGGGGGCCAAGCTTGCCAACCGCGGGATCTCGGGGGACACGACCCGCGGGATGTTGATTCGGATGGAGAACGATGTCCTGGCGCTCAACCCCCGGGGTATTGTCATGTTGATGGGGACCAACGACCTTGCCAATAAAGTGCCTGTCGAATCAATCGCGGGCAACGTCAAATTGATTCTCGAAAAGCTCAAGGATCACGACTCAGATATGCCCATCGTGTTCTGCTTGGTGATGCCGGCATCCGCCAAGAAGAATCGCCCGGCGGACAAAATCCAGGAACTTAACCGCGCCTATTCCCAGCTGGTCCAAGGGGATCCGCAAATCAACGTGATCGACACCTGGACTCTATTTGCCAATGCCGATGGGGATGCCAAGCTGGAAGAATTTCCCGACTTGTTGCACCCCAATGAGCTTGGCTATGAGAAATGGGCGGAGGCGTTGCAGCCTGTATTGGTAAAGCTCGGCTTCTTGGAGAATGGGGAACAGTGAATCCCGAATTGCGATCAAAGCGATTGGTGAACTACTCGCATACTGCGACAATCGAGCGGATAGTTTTGCCGGTTAGCAGGAGTTCGGCACTAGAAGATTGCTGATGACGTCCGGGAATTCGCCTTGCCGTCATTTCCGCGCAGGCGGGTATCTAGAGGACTGGATCCCCACCTGCGCGGGGATGACTGGTTTACCCCCAACATAACTTGTTTCAATTTCCGGACACCCTTAGATTACTCAACCCATTATACTGTGCGCGGCCTCCAGTGACATTTTC
>CALMBE010000539.1 GCA_937860165.1 uncultured Planctomycetaceae bacterium | reverse complement strand
ACATGCCCACGCCGGAGTACCAGCGTGAGCATGGCACCCCAAAATGAAAAACTGATCGGCCCTGTGACTTGCCGGAAGCCCCGATGCAGCGGTCACGTTTTCTAGTACAATTGATTGTTGAGTCGGCACCGGGAGTGATTTATGAGGCAGATTGTCAAAGCACGAAATGCAGCGGGCCGATTCGCGGGTCTCGTACTCTGTCTATGCGCGGCACCCCTCCAGGCGTTGCCTCCGCTGCAAGATGTGGTGATGTACGAGGTCAATCTCCGGGCAATCAGCGAGGACGGTGATCTCGATGGGGTGACTGCCCAATTGGATGAGATTCAGTCGTTGGGTGCGAACGTGGTTTGGTTGATGCCGATTCACCCGATCGGTGGGGAGCGCAGTGTGGGCCAACTTGGGTCGCCTTACTCTGTCCAGGACTACAGCACGGTGAGCAGCGAATACGGTGGTGCCGAATGGCAAACGAACTATGGCACGGGACCATCGAGCGCCGTAACTTCGCTGCCAGAGCCACATTCCTTCCTCCTCGCTACTCTGGCGTGCGGCGTGATCGGCATGTGGCGGCGATGAATCTCAATACTCTCAACTCGCTGAATTCTCTGGCAGCGGCCTTGTGCCGTGAAATCGCCGATCGCGCTGACGCTCTCCAGGTGCGGGTAGAGACCGCAGCATGTGGCACGATGCTCATCGACTGTGGCATTGCCGTGCCCGGGAGTCTCGAAGCGGCAATCCTCGTGGCACGGGTGTGCCTTGCCGATCTAGCCGACGTGTCGCTCGACGATGCCACGACCCCCTGGCCCACCGTCAATGTATCGACTCGCGAGCCAGTGCGGGCCTGCTTGGCTTCGCAGTATGCCGGCTGGGAAATCAAAGCGGAAAAGTATTTCGCTATGGGCTCCGGGCCCATGCGGGCTGCCGCCGCTCGAGAACCGCTGTTTCAGGAAATCGGTTTTCAAGAATCTTCTGAATTCTGCGTCGGAGTGCTCGAGTCAAGCAAGCTTCCGACCGAGGCCGTGTGCCGCGACCTGGCGACGAAATGTGGCATCGCCCCCGAGCAGCTCACGTTGTTGGTTGCCTCCACCAGTTCGCTTTGCGGAACGCTCCAGATCGTAGCGCGGAGTGTCGAGACGGCGCTCCACAAACTGCACGAATTAGGATTCGATCTCACACAAATCGTGACCGGCACAGGCACCGCACCGCTGCCGCCGTTGGCTGAAAACGATTTCGCCGCGATTGGCCGTACCAACGATGCGATTCTCTATGGCGGCCGGGTTGCGCTCGAAGTCCGCAGCGACGATCTCACACTCCAACAGATCGGCCCACAGATTCCCAGCAGCGCTTCTGCCGACTACGGCCTACCCTTTGCGGAAATCCTGGCTCGCAACGACAACGACTTTTACCGTGTCGATCCCCTCCTCTTTAGCCCAGCGGAAATCGAACTCATCAACCTCAACACCGGCAACTATTTCTGTTACGGTGAAGTAAATTCAGAGGTACTCCGCAAATCCTTTGCCTAATTCCTTCCCCCTTTCCCTACCCCCTCCGGGCGCTTACGCTTACGGCTCGCCTTAATTCCTTCCCCCTTCTCTACCCCATGCACATCGCACTCCTAGGCAATGCCGGCAGTTGGTATGCGGAAGATTTACTCCGCGCCGCGGGAGATCGACACACGATTGTCGCAGTTGGTTATCAGCACTTGAGCTCGGAAGTTGACTTGAGCGGGGATTCATCTTCGGCAACCACGGTCTATTCTCAAGGGAATTGCCTCAATCAATTCGACGCAGTGCTCATCCGCTCGATGCCTCCGGGGAGTTTAGAACAAATCGTCTTTCGCATGGATGCACTGGCCAATCTGGCGGCCTCTGGCGTGCAGGTTGTTAATCCTCCACGGGCGATTGAGGTAGCAGTCGACAAATATCTAGCAACCACCCGCCTTGCTGCCGCGGGACTTCTGGTCCCGCGGACCATCGCTTGCCAAACGGTCGAACAAGCCATGGCAGCCTTCGAGAGTTTTGGTCCCGATGTCGTTCTAAAACCCTTATTCGGTTCCGAAGGACGTGGCATTGTTAGGCTGTCGGATCCCGAGATCGCGCTGCGCACTTTCACGGCGCTCACGCAAATTGGTGCGGTGATTTATCTGCAAGAATTCATCGAGCACCAAGGGAGTGACTTGCGATTATTAGTGATTGGCAGCGAAGTCTTCGGAATGCGACGCCGAAACCACACGGACTGGCGAACCAACATCAGTCGCGGAGCCGTCGCCGAACCGCTGGAAGTCACCCCACAACTGGTTGAACTTGCCCATCGCGCGGCAGAGGCAGTATCGGCACCCCTGGCGGGGGTCGACATTCTACCCGCACGCGACGGCAGACTGGTGGCGATCGAAGTGAATGCCGTCCCCGGTTGGAAGGCTTTAAGCCAGGTGACCGGGGTCGACATTGCAGCCAAAGTCCTGGCCTTCCTGGAGAACTAGTGGTCTGTCTTGATTTAGTTGACGGGCTATCGCATAGTGAGCGAACAAGTTATGCGGAATTAGCTTTTTCCAACATTTGCGTCTTGTTGCTTGCCGCGATCTTAGAGAAAACCTTGATCACCAAGGTCGAACTTCGTGAAACGATTGTGTATGATCGCGTCGATCAGATTCGACCCGAGAAACACGCCGAGTTAATTGCCGAAATTCAAGCTCGAACCGGAATTTCGCCGAGTCGCCTAGAACTAGGAAAGATCAATTATCTGTCCGACACGGTGGTCATCGATGTCTTCTACCATCCGAACGAACAAGAAGTGGGGGTGCATAGCGGGGTCGAAGTAACTTTGGTCTCCCGCGAGGTCTAGTCAGTTTCGACTCGCGCGGCAAAAGTTTTCACAGCCAATACCCTGCTTCCCGCACGCGGAAATCGGGTTGTCGCATTTGCACAATCTAGCAATTACTGCCGTTTTCACGGCTCTCGCAGCCCGTTGTTCGGGCCTTGCTCTGGCAGTATAATTCTGAATTCGGTTACCTCCGAAGTTCGCTGAGGGGAATGCAGACTCTCGCGGATTGGATTCAACAAACGGGTTAGTTCCGCCTTAGCTAGGGCACGACGCCCACTCGATATTCCCAATAGTAAAGGAGAAAAACATGCCTATTCGAGTCGCAATCAATGGATTTGGACGCATCGGCCGTCTGACTTTCCGCAACCTCCACGCCCGCTCGAGCGAGTTCGAGGTCGTGGCGATCAACGATCTCACCGACAACAAAATGCTCGCCACATTGCTGAAATACGACAGCACCCATGGCCGCTTCGATGGCAAAGTCGAATACGACGCCGAGAACCTGACAGTCGATGGAAAAAAAATCAAAGCCCTGGCAGTGAAGAATCCCGCCGAACTTCCTTGGAAGGAGCTGGGGATTGATGTCGTCGTCGAAAGCACGGGCATCTTCACTAAGCGTTCCAAAGACGGCTCCGCAGGGTACGACACCCACCTCGCCGCCGGGGCCAAACGGGTCGTGCTGAGCGCGCCTGCCGATGACGGTGCGGATCTCACCTGTGTGTTGGGAGTGAACGACGACCAACTCAAACCAGAATTGAAGTGTATTTCCAACGCAAGTTGCACGACAAATTGCTTGGCTCCTGTCGCCAAGGTGTTGCACGAAAAGTTCGGTATCGTCAAAGGCTTGATGACCACCGTACATGCCTACACGAACGATCAGCGCGTGCAAGACATGCCGCACAAGGACCCCTATCGTGCCCGCAGCGCCGCTCAGAATATCATCCCCACTTCGACGGGTGCCGCCAAGGCAGTGGGCTTGGTCATTCCCGCCTTGCAAGGCAAGCTCACAGGTATCTCGCTCCGAGTTCCCGTTCCGACTGGCAGCGTCGTCGATCTGACCTGTGTGATGGAAAAGAACGTCACGAAAGAAGAAGTGAACGCCGCCATGAAGGCCGCTGCCGCGTCAGGGCCCCTCAAGGGCTTCCTTGGCTACACCGAGGATCCGATTTGCTCCACCGACATCATTGGCGATCCTCACAGTTCGCTCTTTGCCGCCGACTGGACACAAGTGATGGATGGCAACATGCTCAAGGTTGTCAGTTGGTACGACAACGAATGGGGCTACAGTTGCCGCACCGCGGATCTGATCGCCCGCATCGGCAAGTGGTAAGTTTTACTGGTTTTCGCTCAAAACGAAGCAGCCTCGGTTCGCATGGCGAACGAGGCTGCTTGCCTTTTAGAGACGCAAATCGCTTGTGTTAAACGGGGTGACCCACCCGGTCATTACTGTCACTAATACTTCGCGAACCGCTGAGTGCAATTCGCTAACCAGGTCAAAGACTCACCCTGCTGTTAATTTCACGACGCCTTTCGCCAACGATTCAAAAACGCCATCCCAAGCCCGGTGAGCGCAAACACCACCAGGGATTGCGGCTCGGGCGTGACGTGGCCGTGGATCGAGATCCAACGATCCCACGGATGTAAGGAAGGATCTACCCAAGAGGGAGCTGTTCCCGGTGGATAGATATTCCAAATCCATGTGGGCGCCCACAGGATATCTACTTCTGGCAAAGGCCCCGTGGGCATGAATGGACCCGATCGACCAAAGCTCATGCCGGCGGTCATGGGTTGGTCATTCCGTAACAACATACTGACACCTGGCAAATCGATTTCCACAAAGATATCAAAGAAGCTGTCGAGTTGAACGGTCCCATCGTTATTGTTCTGCAAGTTTTCAATCCGGCCTAAGCTCTGCCGCTGGGGGTCTTGTCGAATGTTGACCGGCGTCGCTCCTCCGGGAAAGTCGACGGGCCCCATCGACATGAGGTTTAGTGAAACGAGCTCAATGGGAATTGTCCAGTTGCCTGGTGGAACAGGAGCGGGGATCGGCGCGCCAAGTCCACCTCCTGGGCCCAGCGGGAAAGTATTTCCTGAACCGTCAGAGGGTGCACCAAACGCCACGGTGGCGCTTCCCCACAGGCCGATGGGAATTGGTGCGGTGCCTCCATTGGGGATGACCTCAATGCGCCAATCCCAGGGAAATTCGATGATCGTCGGTTGCGCGAGAGCCGTGTTGGCCGACGAAAACGCAAGTGTGGCTAGAGCAGCCGAGAACAAGCCAGTCAGTGATTTCAATCGGATCATTAGTACTCCTCCCAAGAAAAAGAAAAGTCGATAGACACCCGTCTAAGAGGCTCCTCTCTGTTCAGTTTCCTAAGTGGTGCAAAATATCTAATATGATGTTTTCCTCCTATTGAAAGAGCATTCGTTGGCCGCTGGGGAGATACCCCAACAAGTTGCGCGGTAAGTCGAACAACCTATCCGTCATCCTATCGTCCGAAGATTGGATTACAAGAGAACGGTGCAGGAATATACGTCACCCCCCCCAAAAGTATTAGTTCCGTTTCACACTAACGCAGCATCGCCCAGCAACAACTGCCTGCCAAATGATGGAATAGTGCTTTGACAAATCGAAAAATGAGGGTGCCATGGCCACGGCGGTACTCCGCTGTGGCCATGCT
>CALMBE010000538.1 GCA_937860165.1 uncultured Planctomycetaceae bacterium | reverse complement strand
GCACAGTTACCTCACCCCCCGGCCAGACGGCAGAACGCTGGTGGGTTCCACACTCGAAGATGTTGGATTCAATAGCGATGTTACCGCAGTCGGCTTGGCAGAGTTGACGGCGTTTGCGATTGATTTGTGTCCCGCGTTGGCGGATGTCTCGGTGGAAACGTCCTGGGCCGGTCTGCGACCCGAAAGTGCCGCAGGTACGCCACACCTAGGAAGATTGCCGGGATTAGAAAACGCCTGGATCGCCGCCGGGCACTTTCGCTCTGGAATCCAACTCGCACCCGCCACGGCGGTAGTGATGCGCTCGCTGATGCTGGGCCAAGTACCGCCGGTGGATATCAGGGCCGATCAGTTTTTAAGTGGTTAGCCGGTCCGCCTTGGAGGATTCCGGTGCCGTTAGTCCAAGTTAGTCGTAGTCGTAGGGTGGGTGAGGCTGAGCCTGCTGGGCTGTTGAGAAAATTCCGCACTTTGAAGAAAAGAAGTTATTTGTTGGTGCCTCACCCACCTTTTCAACGCAGCTCAATGAAGGTGGGTAAGACCCTCAATATGGCAACCTTGCACGGAGGTAGTCACGCTCAAACTTTACTGACGTTGGCTCTGGTCTTACCCACCCTACGAACTTCCGGAAGAACGCAAATCCCAACCCCAACGGGGTTCCATCATTCGACCCAGGGTTGCGGCGCAGCAGCTACCCTGGGCTGAAAGATTCAACACCTGCGGTGTACAGATTATTCGCGCCGTCTCCGCAGCAACACTCCCACGCTAGCCCACACCCCTAACAGCAGCGAAGTTGGCTCAGGGATATTTGCCGATGCGGTAGGCCACGGGCACTGAACCGGTCTGATGGGGTGGACCGGGAGCGCCGGTAGTGTCGGCGACATTGCCCGGGTTGCCGATGTCGACGAACTCAATGTCGAAGGTGTTCAGGCCGCTGCCGAAGGTGTCGGCCACAGCACGGTCGGAGAGGGAAACGAGCACTGCCAAGAGGAGTGCAAACAGACGGGTGATCTTCATTAGTAGTCCTTTCCTGGGTGTAGTTGGCGCGTACAACTCGATTGAGCAACACGAATACAAAATAGGCTCTTATGGAAAATTACACACACACACACACGCAAGTAGAATGCCGTGTTTTTTTGGAGAATTTTCTTGCCGAGTTAGCGGACTGATGTGAAAACCTGGGTTTCTCGGCACTCGTCCGGCCTCACAGAGGCCAGCCACAAGAAAGAGGCCAGCTACAGAGGTGCTTACGCTTCCCGGCCGTGGGCTTGTCGCCAGGCATCGCGGGTGATTGCGGTGAAGATCACCGACAGAAACGCCAGCCAGGTACTGATCGCCTCCCGAGGAACTTCAATATTCGTTCTTGGCTCCGCGATCCACCGCCACCTGACTCACTTCGGCAGTCTGCCGCACGGTCTTTTCCTCGATTTCTTGCCGAAGCCGTGCCAAGGCCCTTTCGGTCGGCATGGCCCCCAAATCCCCGTCAATGCGGTCCCGCAGGGTGACGGTCTTCTCCTGGGCATCTTTCTCGCCGACAACGACCATGTAGGGGATCAATTCCAACTGGGCTTCGCGGATTTTGGCCCCTAATTTCTGACCTCGATAGTCCCCCGTGACCCTGAAACCGGCCGAGCGAAACTGTTTTTCAATCTCCTGACCATAGGCCTCCGACTTCTCGCTGACGGTCACCACTCGAACCTGTTCGGGGGCCAGCCACAGCGGAAAGGCCCCCGCAAAATGCTCGATCAAGACCCCCACAAAGCGTTCCATCGAGCCCAACGGGGCCCGGTGGATCATCACCGGTCGGTGCGGTTGATTGTCTGCACCGATGTACTCGAGCGCAAAACGCTCGGTGCTCGGCAGGTTGTAATCTAGTTGCACCGTGCCTAATTGCCACTCGCGTCCGATGCAGTCGGTCACCACGAAATCAATCTTGGGACCATAAAATGCCGCTTCTCCAGGCTCCGGTTCTCGACCTGGGAGATTCATTTCCTCGGCCACCTGCTGGATCGCGGCCTCGGCCCGATCCCAGACCTCGCTGCTGCCGACGTACTTGTCGCTCGAAGGATCGCGGAAACCCAGGCGTACCCGATAATTCTCCATTCCGAGCGATTTGAGCACCGTCTGTGTCATTTCCAAGCAGCCCCGGACCTCGTCGGCAACTTGTTCCTCGGTGCAGAAAATGTGGGCATCGTCCTGCGTAAATCCCCGCACCCGAGTCATTCCGCTGAGTTCTCCCGATTGCTCATAGCGGTAAACCGTTCCAAATTCCGCCAGCCGCACTGGCAGGTCCCGATAACTTCGTGGCTTCGATTTGTAAATCATAATGTGATGCGGGCAATTCATCGGCTTGAGCAAATAGCGTTCGCCCTCGCCGGCCTGCTCACCTTCGCGTTCACTCAAATCAATCGGCGGGAACTGGCTCTCGCTGTAGTACGGAAAGTGTCCCGAAATCTGATAAAGTTCGATCCGGCCAATGTTGGGCGTGTACACGGCATCGTACCCACGCCGCCGCAATTCGCTCTTCAGATAGTCCTCGAGGGTCTGCCGAATCACGGCACCTTTCGGAAGCCATAATATCAAGCCCGATCCCACGAGCGGACTCACGGTAAACAATTCGAGTTGTTTGCCGAGCACGCGATGATCGCGGCGCTTGGCTTCTTCGATCTTCTTCATGTGCTCATCGAGTTCTTCCTGCGTGAAGAACGCGGTGGCATAGAGTCGCTGCAGCTGCGCGTTGTCGGAATCGCCTTTCCAGTAGGCGCCGGCGACCTCGACGTAAATGACTTCCAACAGCTCAGTTTCTTCGGCAGCAACGGCAGCGGCATGTGGATCGGCGAGATCCAGTGGATGCGCGAGCACGGGTTCGATGCCGCACGCAATCCGATTCTAAACTCACTCGACAACATCGTCTGTCACGATGCGCTGCTGAACGACGACGGGACCGAATTCCAGTGGCCCGCCGCTGACGCGATCATCGGCAATCCGCCGTTCCTCAACCAGATGGCGCGGGCCACCACGCGCGGCCGGCGCTCAGCGCGGCCACGCCGAACCGCGGCACGTTCCAGGGCAACACCGCGGTGAACCTGAGCGGCGCGGGCTTCAGCGTCGATGGTGCGGGCACGAACGTGGTCACCTTCGGCGGCGTCCTGGCCACGAACGTGGTCGTGCTGAACGACGGCTTGCTGAGCTGCAACACTCCGCCGGGCGTGCTGAACGCCGTGGTGGACGTGCTCGTCTCCAACGCCAACGGGACGAGCACGCTGACGCAGGGCTTCAGCTACTCGGTCCCGCCGCCCGCGATCACGGCCCTGACCCCCGCCAGCGGTCCGGCCCACGCGCCGGGCTTCGTGCAGCTCAGCGGCTCTGGCTTCCAGGCCAACGCGGCCGGCGCGCCGAGCGTGCCGGTCGTGCAGACGATCCTGCTCGGCACGTTTCCGGCTCACCAGCACCGCTGGGTGCTCGGCATCTTCGGCATGGGCGTTACGCTCGGACCGATCATCGGCCCGACGATGGGCGGCTATCT
>CALMBE010000537.1 GCA_937860165.1 uncultured Planctomycetaceae bacterium | reverse complement strand
GCCTTTGGCAGGAAACTGGCAGACGCGCAGGAGCGAGCTGGCATCCTGGAGCAAGTCGAAATACCTAAGCCGCGGAAACCAGATCGCGTAGTTCTACTGGCAGCACATACTGTCGAAAACGCAATTTGGTTCCATGAAAACAAATTCGATGAGCAGTTCCAACAAGCCTTCCCCCAGGCCCAACAGCAACTCGCGAAACTCGCCGAACACGACCAATGGTGGGCTCGGCTGTATGTGGCCAAGATCATGCGCCGCCATCGGGAAATCCGCGAACTAAATGTTCTGGTAAAGTTGAGCAGTGATAGCAATGAACTTGTCAGCGGGGCGGCGAAAAGTACACTAGGCAAGCAATAAGCCACGTAGACCATCTTCGCACATTACTTATCTTACCCAGGCTATTTGACCGGATTCTCTCGGAATTTCGGCTCATCTTTCCCAAGCCATTCTACCGATAAACTCGCGGGGGACCTTCGTAATGTCCTATTTCTCTGCGCAGGGAAGTCGCCATGGTTCGCGGATTGAAAATCATCGGTTTAACGCTTTTGGTGGCGGTTTTTGCAACCACTATCGGTTTTGCACAGCAGTCGAAATCGAAAACATTGTTAGGTTCGTCCCTCGGCGCGAAGTTAAGCCAATTTAAGAAAGCCATCCTCCGCGAAAATACGTCAGAAGACGAGGAATCGCAGAGAACTTCACAAGGTGGGGCGCGGACAAGAAATAACGTTCCTCCCGCCAAACGGACCGCCTCGATGCGCGCGGTGAGGGCACCAGCACGGACTTCGGGTCAGCGAGTGCAGCCCGGGGACTTGCTCCCCAAGGGGACGTTTGAAAGTGGCAAAGACACAGGTTTTCGGGACTTTGTCATCGAAGAACAAGAGGATTTTGCACCGCTTCCGAGCGAGGACTCTCTAGCCGGATCCGCTGGTCCGCGAAGTTCACCGGCCACGGCACGTGCGAATGAATTGGAAGAAGCCCTGGGTGACTTGCTTAAATCTGATATCGGCGAAGAGTCGCCCGCTCCCTCTCGCAGTGCGGCGGTATCTCCCCCGACGGAAATCATCGAGGAGGAGAATTCGCCTGAATCTCGAACCGCACGACCGATCAACTTGCGACAAGCCTTGCTCAGCAAGCCCAATCGCAGTTCGACGAGTGTAGCGGGCAAACTGCCTGCCACTGAGAGTGGTGGAACTGGTGAGGCACTCAACGATTTGCGCCGGCAGTTGGAGGCATTGGAGAGCACTGGCAACTCGTCGGTGCAGCCTCGGACACAAGTGGGAATCGGGACCATCAAGCAATCCAAAGAGTTGGGAACCGGCGGAGTTACGGGCAGTGGGTCAGCAATTGCGAATTCCTCCACCGAAACGGGAACTCTTGACCCTCAAAATAAAAAAATGCTGCTCAGCAGCAAGCAACCGCTGATTGTTTCCAATGTAGAAGGCCCGCGCAGCATCTTAGTTGGTCGTGAAGCGACGTATCGAATCACTTTGGAAAACTCGGGCGAAGTCTCGGCTCGAAGCTTGGCGGTAGAAATTCGGATCCCGGAGTGGGCAGAAATCGTGGAAGCGAGCCCTAGCTCGGGCAAGGTCGTACGCAATGCGACTGGGGAAACGGGGATCTTCAACTGGAGTCTGGAAGAACTTGGTAGTCGATCGACACAGTCCCTGACCGTGAAGCTCATTCCACGAAGTGGACAGCCATTGAATCTTTCGGTGGCCTGGACTCAGGCTCCCATCGCGGCGCAAACCATGGTTGAAGTGCAAGAACCGAAACTGGAAATCAGCATCGGCGGTCCCGAGGAAGTGTTGTTCAACCAGGGACAAAGATTCCAACTCACGGTCAAGAATCCCGGCACTGGCGTGGCAGAGAATGTAAGTCTTCAACTTATACCACCCGGTGGAGACGAACAGTCGGCGAGTAGCCACACTTTGGGCAACATGGGGCCCGGGGAAACCAAACTGATCGAACTCGAACTTACTGCCCGCGAAGCGGGAGAATTATTGATGAAGGCCTCGGCTTCGGCAGTGGGTGGGCTGCATTGCGAAGCCGCCAAGAAAGTCGTGTGCCTCAAGCCGGAATTGGAAATCGATTGGCGAGGTCCTGCGGAAAAATATGCTGGCACCGAAGCTTCTTACTATTTGCGATTACGGAATCCAGGTACGGCGGCTACCGATGCCGTAGAGTTGCAGGTCAAGATACCCCAAGGGGTCCAGTTGATTTCTGCCAGCGAAGGCTACAGTCTTGATAACGAATCCAGTACGATCTCGTGGAGAGTGTCCTCGATCGCACCGGGTGGTGCCGAGTTTCTCCAGATTCGGTGTCAAGTCGATCAAGCCGGCATGAACCGATTTGATATGCTTGCCCAAACGGAAGATGGCGAGCTGCGGAATACCAATGAGATTCAAACCAACGTCATCGCGGTTGCCGACCTCAAGTTAACCGTCACCGATCCTCAGGGGCCTGTACCGGTCGGAGAGGGTGTGGTCTACGAAATTCGGATTCGCAATCGCGGCACTACCGACGCTCAAAATGTGTCAGTCGTGGGGCTGTTTTCAGAGGGAATTGATCCAGAGTCTGTCGAAGGTGCCGAATTCTCGGTGCGTGACGGTCGCGTGAGTATCACGCCGATCAACATTTTTCCAGCGGGGCAAGAATTGGCATTGAAGATTCGCGCCAAGGCATCCAAGGAAGGAACTCATGTCTTCCGGGCGGAGGTGACATGCCAAGATTTGGACATCAAGCTTGCCGCCGAGGAGACGACCAAGTTCTACGAAGACCAGTATCACTG
>CALMBE010000536.1 GCA_937860165.1 uncultured Planctomycetaceae bacterium | reverse complement strand
AGCCGCGTGATACATGTTGTCGGTTTTCGGACCGCCGAGTGCATCGAGCCCGCCGAGTTCCTTCAGAGCTTCGAGGTGCTGCGAAATCTTGGTAGGAATCCCGTTCTGCGCGAGCTGTTCACTGATGGTGCCGTAAAGGCCCTCAGCCGAGGAGCCATTGTCACCCCAGATGTAGAAGATGAACGTGTTGTCGAGCTTGCCCTGTCGCTCGATCTCGGCGATGACCCGACCGGCGTTGTAGTCGGCGTGTTCGGTGAATCCGGCGAAGACTTCCATCAGTCGGCGCTGAAAGGGCTTTTCCTCCTCGGGGATCGAATCCCACGAAGCCATCGATTCGGGGCGCGGCGTGAGCTCGGCGTTCAGTGGAATCCAGCCCTTGGCCTTGGCGTTCGCAAAAACGCGCTCGCGATACTTGTCCCAGCCGTCGTCGAACTTGCCCTTATATTTATCCGCCCATTCCTTCATGACCTGGTGCGGGCCGTGCGATGCACCCGGCGCCCAGTACATAAAGAAAGGCTTGTCCGGCGCGTAGGCGTTTTGTTCGCGCAGCCAAGTGATGGCATCCGACGCGATGTCGTCGGACAGGTGATAATCTTTCGGAAGATGTTCGGTGAGTGCCGTGGTGTTGCGGGTCAGAGTCGGTTCATACTGCGAGGCTTCTCCGGCGAGGAAGCCGTAGAAATACTCGAACCCGTATCCCGTCGGCCAGTAATCGAACGGCCCTTTGCTTGTGATCTGCTCTTCGGGAGTGTTATGCCACTTGCCCCAGGCTCCCGTGTTGTAACCGTAGTTTTTGAGGACTTCGGCTACCGTCGCAGAAGACTTGGGAATGGTGCCGCTGAAGCCGTCGAAGTCATTAGCGATCGCGGCGATCTGGCCGTTGCCGACCCGCGTGTGATTTCGCCCGCAGAGCAATGCCGCCCGCGTGGGCGAGCACATGGCCGTCGAATGGAAGCGATTGAACGAGATTCCCATGTTCGCCACACGGTCGAGCGTGGGCGTGTGGATCTCGCCACCGTAAGTCGAGGGGGTACCCGGACCCACATCGTCCATCAGAATGATGAGGATGTTAGGAGCGCCAGCGGCCAAGCGTTTCGGTTCGACACGTTTCTTGTAGATGGAATCCTGCATTGTCAGCCCCGCCGTGGAGCCGGAAGGAGCTGGTGGAAAGGGCAGAATTGTTTGAGCGAGAGTCGTTGGCGCAAACGCTACGATGTGAACGAAGATGATGAGTATGGTTTTCAAGGTTCTATTCTTCTGAGTGATCGAGTGATTGAGTCCGGGCGGTGCGTTGCATCCAGGGCGAAACCTACTGGATAGACCTCGAGCAGACGGCCGTTGACCGCTTCGGCATGTTGGATCATGGTGGCGTCTGGCTCCAGCAGGATGTCGATTGAAGTGACCGCTGGGGCCTCGGTAGGAAACACGTTCTTCCAATCCTTCTTGATGTCCACGACCGTCCAGCCGTTCGCGGCGGCGGCGTTCAGCGAGGCATTGTCCGGTTCCGAGTAAGCGAACTCGCGTGCCGTATCGTCATGGTTGACCATGAGTTGGAGCGTCGCGCCGGGATGACTTTGACAAAAAAGCAGCATGGCGATGTCGCCGCCGGAGAAGACGTTGCCGACCGATAGCACTGGTTGGCGACCGATGTGCTGATTGATGCCAACCGGCTTGCCCTCCTTGTCGTCGATGAAGCTCATTTCCGGCAACCGCATTAAAACGGCCTTGCCGTCGCGCAATTCGAACTTTGTCTTGATGCTGCTGCCGACGACCTGTTCGGGTGGAATGCCGTAGGTTTTCTCCGCCCAAGGGCGAATAAACTCGATGCCGCCACCCGAGACGATGAAGGTCTTGAAGCCGTTGGTGCGCAGGTAGGAGAGCAGTTCGAGCATGGGCTGATAGACCATCTCGGTGAAAGGTCGTACCGAAGTCGGATGCTTCGCCGTGGCGATCCAGTCCTTCACGATCTGCTCGAATTCCGCCGTGGTCATGCCAGCGTGGGTTGCCATGACGATTTCGAGCAGGGCGTGGTCGCCTCCGGAAAGTGCAGTTTTCCAATCGCCCTTAAGCACCGAGGCGAACGGTTCCATATCTTTCCACTCGGGATGCTGCGGTGCGAGCGCCTTGACTCGGTCGAGCGCGAAGTAGAGTTGGACTGGGGCCGGCTTCTCGCACCAGAGAGTGCCGTCGTTATCAAACGTGGCGATCCGCTCGGCCGCCGGTACGAACTCCGGCGAGCCAATGGTTGTGACATTCGTGACAAAGCTGATGATTCCTTGCTTTGCCTTACCGTCGTTCCACGAGGGCAGCGGGTCGGCTGCTCTCGCAATGGCAGTTGCGAAAGCGAGCATGCTAATTAGCACGGCAGCGGTGTGATTTTGATTGCAGAGGGTTTTCATAGTGGGCAATTGTTTTATGTGGATTGGGATGCCAATCCGTGCTTGACAATGCAAATAACGCAGCCGAGTTTACCTAATCGGCGTTCCAATTCGTAAAGCTTACTCCCGCAATGCGGCGACGCGGGCCGCTTTTCCGAGCTGGTCCCCCTCTTTGACCGCTAAGCCACTCTTACCTAATTTGAGCACGACTTTCTGGAGATCGCCGGTGAATTTGAACGGCACTTGGTAGTCCGGACAGATTGGCGTGCCGGTGTCCTCGCCGCAGTCCAGCGTCTCGTCGAGCGACAGGCGGAATGCCAGCGTGCGATCGATGCGGCCCGAGGCTACCGACTTACCGTCCACCTGAATCGTACCCTGGCCCCCCTTGCCGAGTCCGCCGTCGGACTGGAAGTCGTATTCAATGGTGTGTGCGCCCGGGGCGAGCGCTTCAGTGCCAGCAATCGTGTACTGGGCGACGCCTGCGAGGTTGTAACAGAAGACTGGCTTGCCCTGGAGCAGGTAAAAACCCCATCCGGAGAAGCGTCCACCGTGGGTGAGCAGTATTCCCTCCGCGCCCCCCGCCGGAATGTTTACCTGGGCGGTGATTTGCCAGGACCGGTTCTTGGTGTCCGGCGCTGCTCCCTCAGGAATTCGCACCAGTCCCGGAAAGTAAGTAAACTCGTCCCGCCCGCGCGTGAGACTGGGTCGGAGACTGACATCGAAGCGATTGATCCGACTATTCTCGATCGGCAGAATGTTGTATTTTTCGGCATCCCTCCAAAATAATTCCTGAAGCTGCTTGAGTTTGGCAGGCTCTGCGGCCGCAAGGTTGGTCGCCTGGGAGAAATCCTGGCTGACGTGATAGAGTTCCCAATTATATTCGAGGACGGACGGCAATCGACCCTCCGCCTCGGCGGCTGTGTCCCAAGGCGCAACTCCTGGCGTCGTGCAAGCTACCCAGCCATCGTGGTAGATACCCTGGTTGCCAAACATCTCGAAATACTGTGTCGTGTGTTTCGAAGGGGCCTGGGCATCGTCGAATGTGTCGACGAGACTGATTCCCTCGACAGGTTTTTGCGCCACGCCGTTAATACTCGTGGGACTCGGTACGCCGACGGCCTCCAGGATGGTAGGCGCGATGTCGATGACCGAGCAAAACTGGGTGCGAAGCCCTCCCTTATCCTTGATGCGAGCGGGCCAGGAGATAACCATGCCGTTGCGAGTACCGCCGAAGTGCGAGGCTATTTGCTTGCACCACTGGAAGGGCGTATTCATAGCGTGAGCCCAGCCGACCGGGTAGTGGTTGAAGGTGGTCGGACCACCGAGCTCGTCCATGCGACGGAGGACCTCCTTCATATCCTCGGGGATGGCATTGAAGACGGTCATCTCATTGAGGAGACCCTGCATGCCACCCTCGCCACTGGCGCCGTTGTCGCCCTGGATGTAGATAACCAGGGTGTTGTCCAGCTCGCCCTGCGCCTCGATGGCGTCAAGGATACGCATCATTTGGTGGTCGCAGTGTGACAGCGCCGCACAGTAGACCTCCATCATGTGCGCGAACACTTTTTTCTGATCGGCGCTTAGCGTATCCCAGGCTGGGATACCAGCGGGACGTTCGGTCAGTTTGGTATCTGCGGGGATGATGCCGAGCGCTTTCTGACGTGCCAAAGACTCTTCGCGTACTTTGTCCCACCCCTGGTCGAACTTGCCCTTGAACTTGGCAATCCATTCCCGGGGTGCGTGATGCGGCGCGTGGGCAGTTCCCGGGGCGTAGTAGGCAAGAAACGGCTTGCCAGGGGCAACCCCGTGCTGCATTCTGATC
>CALMBE010000535.1 GCA_937860165.1 uncultured Planctomycetaceae bacterium | reverse complement strand
AAATGCTCGGGGCACTTTGATTTGTTCTGCGACATGATGGTCGATTGTAAGGAATGCCAAGGCCGTTGGCGCGTAGATCACCTCCAGTCGAGCGAATGTCCGCGTAAGCCCAGTAAACACCCGGGAGACTTCGAGAAGTGCCAGCTCACGGATCCCCGTGAGTTCAATCTCATGTTTCCCACGACGATCGGGGCCCTCAGCGGCGAGGAAGGCCGGGCCTTTCTCCGCCCGGAAACCGCTCAGGGCATCTTCGTGAATTTCAAGAACGTGACCGACAGCACGCGCGTTAAAATTCCTTTCGGCATTGGGCAAATAGGCAAAAGTTTTCGTAACGAGATCACGCCGCGTAACTTTACGTTTCGCAGCCGGGAGTTCGAACAGATGGAGATCGAATTCTTTTGCCATCCCGGCGAATCGCGCAAGTGGTACGAATACTGGCGGGACCGGCGGATGAAGTGGTACACCGACCTCGGCTTGGCAGGCGAGCGGTTGCGGCTCCGCGAACACGCCCAGGACGAACTGAGCCACTATTCCGTGGGCACAGCCGACATCGAATACTCGTTTCCATTTCTCTCTGCCGGGGAATATGGCGAGCTCGAAGGGATCGCCCATCGGGGCGATTTTGATCTCCGCAGCCACATGGAAGGCAAACTTATCAAGAATGCTGCCGGTTGCTTGGAAGTCGAAATGGTCGATGGCAAGCCAAAGTACAAGGGTTCGGGTCGAGATTTGCAGTACCGCGATGAAGTCACCAACGAACGGTTCACGCCGCATGTGATCGAGCCCTCGGCAGGTGCCGATCGGGGGGCACTGGCCTTCTTGTGCGAGGCCTACACCGAGGACTCGGCACCCGACGAAAAGGGAGAACTGCAAACCCGGGTGGTGATGAAATTCCATCCCCGCATTGCCCCGATCAAGGCGGCGGTGTTTCCACTGGTGAAGAAAGACGGAATGCCCGAGGTGGCCCAAGCCATTTATCGGGCCCTTAAGAAAAAGTTTCCAGCGTTCTACGATGAAAAGGGGGCCATCGGTCGCCGCTACCGTCGGCAGGACGAGGCAGGCACTCCGTACTGTATCACTGTCGATGGCACGACACTGACTGACAATACGGTCACGATCCGCGACCGCGATTCGCTCGACCAATGGCGGGTGAAAGTGGACGACGTGGTGGAAGAAATTTCTGGGCGGGTGAGTTGAAGGCTGGTATAATGGGGTTGGGGAAGTATGTCTAAGTCCCTGCCATGTAGGAGAAACAAAATGACTAAGCTAATTCTCGATGATGTGACGGTTGCCAAGCTGATGGAGGTACGCGAGAAAGTCGAACTACGAGACGAGAAGGGGCGTATCGTTGGACACTTTCTTCCCGGCCCGCCGCGTGATCAGAATGGTGATATCATTACACCCATATCGGATGAAGAAGCTCTACGTATTTTTCATGAGCAACGTGGCTCCGGTCGTACTTGGCCTGAAATCAAAAAAGATTTGGAGGCCATGTGAAGTATACCGTGATCTGGGTAAAGCTTGCCCAGGATCGGCTAGCGAGCCTATGGTTGAGTTCGAGATTCGCTTCGCAAATTACAACTGCCGCAGATTGGTTTGAAGCCAGTCTTGCCGTTAGACCCTACGATATTAGTGAGTCTCGCACGGCAAATTTGCGTATTGCTTTTAATGAACCGCTAGCGATCCGCTTCCTGGTCGATGAGGCAGACAAAAAGGTCTTTGTGATCGACGTTTGGCTTATCTAACTATCCCGCCATCCGCTCGGCAAGCTGATCGATCTGACCCCGCAGGTTGGCGACCAGCATGTGCGGATTGGCCACTTGGCTGAAATGGTGGTAGAAGTGTTGGCTTCCCGATTGGTGTCCAGCCGAGAGCAAGCCAGTCAATTCGTGAATTTCGTCAAGCTGCGCGTCGACATTTTGCATTTCCGCCTGAATCCTGCGGCTATGCCGCCAGAGTCGCGCCGCCATCCCAGCGAGGGCCGAGACTAATAGACACTCGGCGGCAACGGTGGTAGTCATGCCCCACTTCCACATCTCGGCAAGATCGAAGGCCATGGACCAAGCCAACAGGGCAACCCCCGACAGCAAACCGATCAAACCCAAGGTGAGCATTCCGCGAATCAGCCACCTAGGGTGGTCTGGTGAATCACAGTCCCTTAGTTCCTTGATCGGAAGTTTGTTATTTGGCTGGAGAGTTGCAGTTTGTTTTTCGAGCCCATCGAGGCATTGCCACGGAGTCGGCAAAGTTGCCATCGAAGTAGCAGTTGTGGTGACACCACCGCCGTGCAGAAGCCGACCAATCCGGCGCCATCGTTCCCGGGATTCTTGTTGGGACAATGAATTCAGCGTATCGGGCGAAGTTGATCTGAGTCTTGGTACGGCAGGAAACTCGCTCAGGGAGATTCCTACGTCGAGCTTTGCATCTCTGTTCCAAGGTCCTGGACC
>CALMBE010000534.1 GCA_937860165.1 uncultured Planctomycetaceae bacterium | reverse complement strand
CTACCTGTGCCGGGGTCGTACCAGAGGGCGGCGTGGTAGGAGAGGCCGGTTTGGGCGTCGTGGACTTGGCCGGTAAAACCGAAAGGGGTCTTTAGGTTGGCGGCGGTGAGGGCCTGGCCCTGCTCGCCGAAGGCCGCATCCAGCGCGCCGAAGGCGTCGTATTCGCGGTGTTCGACCACCGCACTATTCGCCATGTCCACAAGGTCGGTCACGCTCCCCAGGTGGTCGGTCACGGCCCAGCGGCTGTTTAGGCTGGCACTTGGAATGCCGCGATAGCTATAATGAAATGCGGTGCAATCTTAGTTCCCATGGCGAGACGATCCCCTATGTCGCTTGATCGCGTTCGAGTCTTCGAAACCATTTCGCTCCACCAACAAGAGTTGCGAAACCTCGGGGTGCGCAATTTGAAGTTGTTTGGGTCCGCTGCGCGCAACGAGTTTGGGGCCAATAGTGACCTGGATTTTCTGGTAGAACTTTCGGCGAATACGTTCGACTCCTATATGGGAGTCAAATTATTTCTAGAAGATTTGTTCGGCCGGACGGTCGATTTGGTGTTGGAAGCAAGCATCAAGCCCTGCTTGCGTGACCATATCCAGCGGGAGGCTATTCATGCCCCGGGATTTTGAAGTCTTTTTGCAGGATATTTTGGAAGCGATTGAAAAGATTCTCAGTTACACAATTGGGATGTCGTTCGAAAGTTTTGCTTCGGATTCCAAAACATTCGATGCCGTGGTTCGCAATCTAGAGATCATTGGCGAAGCTGCCAAAATGCTCCCCGCGTCACTCCGTAGTTCGGCACCGGGGGTCCCCTGGCGAAAATTCGCCGGGCTCCGCGACGTGCTTATTCACCAGTATTTTGGAGTTAACTCCGAAATCATCTGGGACGTCTTACAGAATCATCTACCGACATTGCGAAATGAGGTTCAAGCATTGCTGAAGAAATAGATTCCGCAACATAACTACGCTGGCCTTTCGACCCCCGGCAGGTAGTCGAAACATTTGCGCACCGTCTCGAATGCACTTAGCCGTGTCGGTTCGTCGTTCCAATGCAGAATCTTGAGCCAACGGGCGAGTCGCTCGTAATCGTACTGGATGAATTCGGGAACATTTCGCTTGAGAAAGTATTCTCCTCCGACTTGGACGTCTTCGACAGAGTATTCCCCCCGCAGTTTGTGGGCTGCCAGGGCATAACAGAATCCCCCCTCTCCGATGGGGTCTTCGCTGGTGAATCGGCCTGTGGCCGAATCGTACCAGCGGGCGGCGTTTTGATGGAGTGATGCTGAGCGGCACCGTGGACCAAAATCACCTAAGCAAGTCCCCACTTGTTACGCTCCAATTGAAGGACTCTTTCTAATTCAGCTTTCGCCGTGCCTGCTTTAATCCACGTTACCAATTGATCCAGAAAATCACGGCGCTGGAGGTCGCATTCTTGCCAGGGATCAGTTGAGGCTTCAACCAATTCAGAAAAGTGCGAACACCAATACAAAGCGAGCTTTTCGTGGCCAAGATAGGCGTTAAGAGCAGCGAGAGAATAGGCTTCCGGGGAACTCGGATATGCTTCACTTTCGTAGTGCTTCAACACCTCTTCAGCGTTCAAGGGGCGGTCCACACAAGGAATGAATTCAGCTCGAATCGATGCTAGTACTTGGGGCCTATAATCACGATCTTGACGACGGCTAATACTGCTGTGTTTATTGAGACGTTGGCTGAGTTCAAGCGACCAGTGATCCTCAGGTGCTACCAATACTCGTATATGCCCTGTTGGCCGATATTCGCCACCCGATAATCGTTCAAATGCAATTCCTTGGACTATCGGGGCGCTTTCTCGTACCAGAGTGTCTTTTTCGATCACCTTCCAAGTTGGAAAATGCGCGTGATAGAACTCGACGATTGAGCAGAGCTCCGAGTCCGTCAGTCGTGGTTGTACGCGATATGGTCTCATGGGCGCACCGGAATAATTGGCACTGACGGATCATATTTAGTCTTAATCTGAATCTCGTTGATGCGGGAGGGAGGTAATTTGGCATTGCCAAATTTATAGTCATATATCGCCGTCGGATTATTTACGGGGCCTTCGAGTACATCAAGTCGCACTGATCCATCTGCGCCGTATTTAGCCTCACGTCGATTAATCACTGAGATTTCCGTTGAGAGTCCTCTTTGACCATATCTACTTTGATAACGATCAAGTAGCGTCTCAGCATATGTGTGCTTGGCAATACCCGCTGCGGAGCCCGTTCCCCCGATTTTCCTTTCCGCCCTTATCGCAATATCCTGAACAAGTTGCGCATTGGTTCGAGATTGTGGCGGAAGTGCCCGAGCTCCCAACGCCGCAAAGACCGAATTCGCGGCGGCATTGGCTGCCGCGTCGGCGTCTCCATTATAGGCTGCGATGGCGATTTCGGAAGCGTTCAACGTCCCGAATGCCAAGGCCCGTCGGCCCGACTGTGACAAGGCGCTCTGATTCGGATCGTAAGCTTGGCCCGTATAGGATATCTCTCGGTATCCCAACCGACCCCCGCTGAGCAAGTCTGCCGTAACCCCGATTCCGTCAATCGGGAGGGTCACAAATTCATGAGCGGCGATGAATGGAGCTTTTGCTGTGGCAATAGCCACCTTCTTCAACCCCGTGAGGGCGCCACCAACGGCGGCACCCGCCACGCTACCAATCTGTTGCAACGCACTGGGACCCGCCGCCGGCCGATTGCGGGCGGCATCTGCCCGAGCGTTCAGATTCGCGTCGTAAAAACTGTTCGAGAGACTTGCAAAGTGCTGCTGGGTCTGAATCCTTGACACGTCATTGGCTAGCGACTGACTGATCGGCGGCTGATAGGAACCACCCGGAAGTGGGACCGTCAAGTGTGTTCTTCCCGAGGACCGACTTGCTGTATTTCCACCC
>CALMBE010000533.1 GCA_937860165.1 uncultured Planctomycetaceae bacterium | reverse complement strand
ACGACGTGAAGGCGGACGCGCTGGTAAGGCGGCAATACCGAGTCCATTGGGCGACGCCGCGTGCCTAATGCTAAGTGGATTCAGCGGGCAGGGTGGCCCAGACACCGCTTTGGTGTCTGGGTGCCGAAGGCACAAGAGGTCTCACAACGATCCTACGCCCAAACGGAACGGCGACTCGTCATGAGACCTCTTGTCGCTGCGCGACCCGGACACGCCTACGTAGTGTCCGGGCCACCCCGTCCTCGAATGTTGTCACGGCGAGCGGCGGGCGTTAGCCCGCTGTTGTTGCAGGGCACTTACGTACTCCGCTCGCCGGAACTCCCGGACGGCGTGGCTGTCCGGCTGGGACACGGAGTGAGCGAGGTCACGGAAGGTGTTCTCTGATTGCTTTCTACCCGGCACTACTGCTTGCTGGACGCCGCGCGGTGAATGTGCCCAAGAGCATCACTGCCAATTGGCTGGCAACAAATAAGATCAACCACTTGGTTCGCCCTTCGGTGAAGCCGTAGGAATGGAGTCCAACACCCATGAGGTTAACCCCGAACCAAGACCAGGCGGTCACGATGTTGCCAAAGACCGCCAACACGGCCAAACCTCGGTGGGCGATGAGCCCTCCCCAGCGGGCGTGCAGCACGAGGGCATTCCACAGCACGATCATCAAGGCACCGTTTTCCTTGGGATCCCAACCCCAAAATCGGCCCCAGGAATCATCAGCCCACAGCCCCCCCAAGACCGTGCCGATAAAGCTAAAAAATGTCGCAAAACAGAGCGTGCCGTAGGTCATGCGAATGAGTTGTTTGCGACCTTCCTCGTCGATGCGTTGCAGCCACAAAACCAACACGATGTAAACCAATCCCATCATGCCGGCCAGGATTGTTGTCGAGTAACCGAGCGTGATACACACCACATGGGTAGCCAACCAGAACTGGGTATCGAGGACCGCCTGGAGAACCGTGAATGTATCGCCGTCGCCTGCCAGGTTGTAAGCGATAAACAGTGTCGGAAATCCAACCACCGCCGCCAGCAGGTTACCGAGCCCCCGACGGTAAATCAATTCATAAACCAACGCAAACAATACCGCAGCCCAGCCAATGAACACGGCAGAGGAGTAAAGATTGGTTACGGGTGGGCGCCCAGAAATGTAGATGCGACCCACGAGTGCGTAACTATGCAGCATCAGGGAAAACCAGAGGAGCCAATTGGCCGTGCGATTGAGAGTAACGGTCCAACCCAACCAAGAACTAGCGGATAACACAAACGCAACCAGATAGAGCGACATTGCCAGTACAAAAGGATTGAAGTGGTTGAAGTACGATTCGTAGGCGATGCGTTTTAAGTCGAGTCGCTCCGCAGTTTTCCGGGCACCAACACCCGATTCAACCTGCGCGGACTGATCTTCCACGGCACGCTGGGCTACGATTTCACTATAGGCAGCAAGTGCTGTCGTGAACTTGTCTAAATCACTCGTCCCATAAGCGTCGAGCAACTCGCGGAATTTTACCGTGGCCTCGTTCACCGGTTTTTGCGAAATCGTATTCACAATCCGATCGCGTTCGGCCGTCAAGACAACCTGCCAAGGCTCACCGGGTGATGATGGTGGAATCGCACGGGGGCCTGAACGTTCGAGTCGCTGGATTTCTTCCCCCAGCTTGGCGAAATCCGCCTGGAAGTTTTCCATGGAATCCGTGCGAAAGGCAGGGGAGGCGAACGAATCCTGGACCAGCGTGTAGAGCATGATCTTTCTGCTTAAGTCGAGGAACTTAGTTTGTTCGAGCGTACGAGCTTCCTCTGGAACCGACATCGCCAGTTGCCACTGTTTGAGTGTTTCGTCGCGGCGCGCGGAAAGTTCAGCAATCGTGTAACGGAATCCCGCGCGGGGCTTGAGATCCAGCGCCTGCAGCACATCGAGGTTTTCGATCCGAATTACGGGGTACTTCAGCGCGGCTGGAGTGTCCGTGATGACATCCATGAGCCACCGGATCGCAGGCAACTTCGGCCTGACTCCCAAGAGCCGCCCGAAGGCCGATTTGCTTTCCTCGGCGAGCTCTACTTGATCTCGACCTGACAGGACCGTCAGCACATTGCGGGCCAGGGTGTCGAAAGGTTGAATGCGACCTTCGTAAGCCAAGGGAAGTTGGCCAAAGGTGTGGATTGGAATTTCCGTAATCGACGTTTTCACCGGACGAGCCCGGCCCATCACCCAGGACACAAACACCAGCACGATGACCGCGGGGACCCACACCCGCGGATTCCGCCAATCAGCAAGTAAGCCTTTCAAAGTTGAAGACTGCGATTTCGTGGTGACTTGCACCTTGCGGGTGGCAAATCGCGTGAAGGTCAGACCAAAATGGTATAACATCCCCGTGCCGACCAACATGCACGCCACGTAAGGAATCATCCAACCCGTATTGGTGACCACTTGCAGCACCGTGCCGCGTTCGGTCTCTTTATCCCAGTCTGCTTGGTACAGCGTATCGCCCCGATACCGCAAGGGATTGTTCATCGAAATCAGCGCGTGGCGATCGACTTTGTTCGCGGGGTCGGCGAGTTGAACTTCTGATGAAAAATTCTTGGGGGTCTCGGACCCCACGTAGCGATCGAAGCGAAAATCGATCAACCGAACTGCATAGGGTTTCGGCAGCCGCTTGAATCGCATGGAGAATTCCAGTGGCTGGCCGTCGAGTTCGAGCGACTCGGTGAGTGCCGTCGAAGATGGGAGTGCCCACAGAAGATAGGAACCGAGCGACTTATCACTGGATTTGTCCTTCAATTCCACCACCGCCGCCGGCAGATCGACCGCTTGCTCGGTGGACGCACCCGTACTTGGGGAACGCGATTCGACCACGCGCAATTTGCCCCAGCCCTGGGTCGCACAGGGTGCTTCACCTGGCTGGGCCATTCGGGTCACCGCGTTGGGGTGATATTCTTGCACGCGAACATCGAACGGCATGTCCGGGTGACCCAGTGTCTGCTGGGAGTCGGCAGCCGCAGCCAACAGGGAGGCCGGGACCACTATCACTCGGTCCCGTTGGGTGTTGGATTTGTCGATGATCGCCAACTCGGCCGAACGGATATCTTCGGCGAAGTTTACCGTCTGCCCTTCGGCAATTTGCATGCGGGCCTCTTCGGCAGTGATTCCCGTGTGCAACTCGCTGAACATGATGAGCCCGATTCCGGCGTGGAGCAGGACGATCCCCGCTCGATTGCCAAACACCAGGAAACACCCCCCCAGCAATACGACCCCCGCCAACCCTCCCTTGAGCAATTGCCACAGGATGCGGAGGCCGGAGGGATCGAGCCGGGCTTCGGGATGCGTAAAGAGGTACAGAGTCACGCCCAACAGGACCACACACACCACCGCACCCATCCCCCACAGCCACGCAGGTGAGGAAATCGCGCGGGTGCGAAAACTTAGTGCCAACACATAGGCCAGCATGAGAGTGCCACCTCCCAGGGCGGCCCGCAGTGCATGCCACAGGCCGTTGCAGAACTGGGGAGTAAGTTCACTCTTGACGGTATCGCCCAAGCCGCTCTGCACCACGGCGTAGGTGATCGCGATTCCCAGGCTAATGAGCCCGGTTCCAATTCCGAGTTTTCGTCCCGAAGCGACTACTTTGAAGCGCAGCAGATGGGCGGCACAGAGGTTGGCGGCCAGGAGCGCCCCCAAGGTCCAGCCTCCGGGATAAGGCAGCACGCCTCCCACATTCCAGTCGCGTGGAAACAGAATTTTGAGTTCGATCCAAGCCAACCCGGTCCGAAAGTATTCTTGGACGACAAACCAGATGTCGTGATCGATTTGGGCCAGCGTGCCGGCGAAAACTAAACCGAGACTAAAGGCAAATAACACTACGGTCAGCCGCAGCGATGCCACCGCCGCAAATAATTGGCTCAGCAGGCCTGCGCCCCTGACTGCAACTCGTTTGTCGGTGCGAGCGGTGGATAGAGTTTTTTCGAGTTGGCTCAGATCGGAGGTAGACAC
>CALMBE010000532.1 GCA_937860165.1 uncultured Planctomycetaceae bacterium | reverse complement strand
AGAGCTTGCCCCTCGCGGAGGCGGGGGCGGGAATCCAGTGCGGTGATTATACCCTGAAATACTGGATCCCCGCCTGCGCGGGGATGACGAGTGCGCCGGCTGATTCTGGGATTCTCCCTGCCGGGGGTAACAAGCCACCCAGAGATCGAATAGAATCAGCGGTTCGAAGACTGCGAAATCTGGGGAGCCCGCCGTGAAACTTGCCTTTAGTTCCAATGCTTATTTGGATTTCTCGATCGAGGAAACCATCCGCCGTATCGCGGAGATCGGTTATCGAGGGATCGAATTGCTGGCCGATGTTCCCCACGCCTGGCCGGCAGGATTATTACCTAGTCAGCGCGAATCGATTCGCCGTTCAATCGAGAAACATCGCCTGACGATCTCGAACATCAATGCCTTCATGATGAATGCCGTCGGCGATCCTCGGCAACCGTATTGGCACCCTGGTTGGACGGACCCCGATCCGCACTATCGGGCGATCCGCCGCGAGCACACCAAGCGGTCACTGCAACTGGCCGCTGACTTGGGTGCTCCGCATATCACCACGGAACCGGGAGGATTACTGGCAGCAGGTCAAACTCGAGAGCAGGCCGCAGCCATATTTTATGAGGAGCTAATGCCATGCGTGGAGTTGGCCGAGCGACTTGCCGTGGGGCTGTTGATCGAGCCCGAACCAGAACTTTTTATTGAGCGGTTCGATGAGTATCTGGAATTCGTCGGTCGTGTAGATTCTTTGCAAGTAGGATTGAATTTTGATATCGGCCACGCCTTCTGCGTGGGTGAAGATCCGCAGGACTGGGTTCCGCGAATGGCCAACCAGACCGTGCATTATCATTTGGAAGACATCGCCGCCACTCGGGTCCACAAGCACCTGATTCCAGGGCACGGTGCGATTGATTTTGCCGCGACGCTACAAGCAATCGCCGCCACGGGTTATCACGGTTGGCTGACCGTGGAGCTTTATCCCTACATCCATGCGCCGGATGCCGCTGCTACCGAAGCAAGAAGTTTCTTGATGAGTCAGCTAAGCGTGCTCAAGATCGAGGAGTCGGTCCACTAAATGAGTTCCCCCCGGATTGATTGGTTGGCCTGGTTGCAACTGCTGCGGGTGGCCAATGTGTTTACCGCAGCATCCAATGTCATCGCGGGTTATCTGTTGGTCCAGCGCGGCTGGGAACCATTGCTGCCGCTACTTCTATTGATTCTCACTTCGGTGTTGCTCTACGAAGCAGGGATGGTACTTAACGATGTCTGCGATGTGGAACTCGATGCCATCGAACGACCCGAGCGACCGATTCCCTCAGGGAGGGTGACAAAGCGAGCGGCCCGTGTCGTGGGGATTGCGCTGCTGGGGGGTGGAGTCTTTATGGCCCTCACGGTGAGTTGGTTGACGTTGCAGTGGCGAACCGCGCAGATTTCCCTGGCCCTTGCCGCCACGATTGTTGGTTACAACCTCGGTATTAAATCCATTCACTGGGGACCTTTGGCCATGGGTGGATGCCGAATGATGAGTGTCCTTTTAGGGGCAAGTGTCGCAGAGACCCTCTCTCTGGCTGCCTGGGTCTTGGCGGGGGGAATCGGCATCTATACCGTGGGACTCTCGTGGCTGGCTCGAAAGGAAATTTCAGGAATCAACCAGAAGGAACTGAAGGTCGGGAGTTTGCTGGTTGTCTTCGGACTTTCGACCTGTTGTGCATTGCCTGCCGCGCTACAAGGCGATTCACTTCCGATTGCGGGTTGGATTGCGATCTGGATAATGCTCGTTGGTTTGCTCGGTTTTCTGCTGGGCAAACTGCTTTCGCAACCCAGTCCCCAACGCCTGCGCCTCACGGTGGGGACTCTCATTTCGCTCTTTATTCCCATCGACGCCGCCGCCTGTGCGCTCGCGGTGGGTTGGCCCAGCGGGTTGGCTGTGCTGTGCCTGCTTATTCCCACTAGAATTCTGGCCCGTTGGACTCCGCAAACTTGACGCTACACTGAAGGACAAAGGCGGAGGACTCTCGATGCAACTTGGCTACAACACCAATGGGCTGGCTCATCACGGTTTGCCCGCGGCAATAAAGCTGCTGGCCGATATCGGCTATCGCAGCGTGGCGATCACGCTCGACCATGCCACATTGAATCCCTACGGCAAGCACTTTGTCGAAGAACTTTATCAAGTGCAGTCATTGCTCGAAGAACATGGGATGGCCTCGGTCATCGAAACGGGAGCCCGCTATTTGTTGGACCCGCAGCGCAAACACGAACCTTCGTTGCTCTCGCCGCGAACTGCCGGCAGACCGCAGCGAATCGAGTTTTTGCGACACGCGATTGACATTGCCGTGGCACTGGGGAGTGACTGCGTTTCCTTGTGGTCCGGGGTATTGCCCGGCGATGTCTCGCCAGAAGCAGGCATGCCACATTTGGCTGAAGGACTTCAAGTAGTGCTCGACTATGCAGGCCGCCATGGCATGCAACTGGGGTTCGAACCCGAACCGGGCATGTTGGTCGACACGATGCTATCCTATGCCGAGCTGTTGGAGTTGGTGGACTCGCCATTCTTGAAACTAACGCTCGATATTGGCCATCTGCACTGTCTGGGCGAAACACCGATTGCCGATGTGATTCACACCTGGCACGAACGACTCGTGAATGTCCATATCGAAGATATGCGCCACGGTCGCCATGAACATTTAATGTTCGGCGAGGGCGAAATCGATTTCCCCCCGATCCTCGAAGCACTGCGTGAAGTGGGGTATGATGGCCCGCTCAATGTCGAATTGAGTCGCCACAGTCACATGGGGCCGGTGGCGGCTAGGAAGGCGTTTGTATTCTTGAACACGATGCTTTGAACAAGATGTTATGCTCCACTTCAACTTACTTGTGAGCTATGATTCACTGACAGTAGTTCCAAGCTCGTTATGAGCCGAACGCGCTAGCGTCGGGTGTCTTGGCGAAAAACCCGAGGCTAGCGCCTACGGCTCAGTACTGTGATTGTTAGTTTCGATCAAAACTTGGAACTACTGAATGTGACATTCCCTAGCCCTCCCGCGAGTAGTCGACCGATGCAGTTTGGTTTCTGTTATATTCCTGATTATTACGAAACACTGCACGGCTCCTACGCCGCGTGGTACCGTCGGCTACTGCACGAGTGGGGCACTGCGGATGCCTTGGGCTACGACACCCTCTGGATTGCGGAGCATCGCTTGGCAGGCTATGCTTTTTGCTCGACGCCGGTGATTGCCCAGGCGATTGCCGACCGCACCGAGCGAATCCGCATTGGCACGGCCATCTCACTCTTGCCGCAGCGGCATCCTTTGTTAACGGCTGAGGACTGGGCAGCGGTCGATTTGTTGAGCGGAGGCCGGCTCAACTTCGGCATCGGTCGCGGGATCTTCGCCTACGACTTCGCCGCGGTCGGCGTGTCATCCAGTGAATCGCGCGAGCGGTTCGAAGAGGCTTGGGACATCATTCGCCGACTCTGGACGGAACCGAGCGTCACCCATCGTGGGAAGTTCTGGTCCTTCGAGGATCACGCGCTCGGTCCGCAACCGCTTCAGAAGCCGACGCCACCGATCTATGTCGCCTGCATTGCCACGCCCGATTCCTATCGTTGGGCCGGCGCACGCGGCTGCCATCTCATGGTGGCACCGTTTCTGTTGAAGTCGACTGCCCAGCAAGCCGAGTACCTCAATCTCTATCGCGCAGCGCTGGCCGAGGCAGGGCACGACCCGCGCGAGTTTCAGGTGCTGGGAAATTACCACCTGGCACTGGTAAAAGACGAGCAGCAATCCGCGCTCGTGGATCAACATATCTATCGCTATCTCGAATTCATCAACACGATCCAAGCCAATCAAAAACAGCACCTCGACTCCCGGCAATACGCGGCCTACGAGTCGGGGGAAACCCTCTGGAAGGATGCCCAGGAGCTGCGCGATCAGCGGGCCGTCGTCGGCACGCCACAACAGTGCATCGACCGTATCGGCGAGCTCGGCGAGGCCTGCGGACTCACCGGTTGGATGTTTCACATCAATTACGGTGGCGTGCCCCACGAGCGGGTCATCGAACAGATGCACCTGTTTGCCGAGGAGGTCATGCCGAAGTTCCGGACGCCGCCGTCGCAAATGAAACCGCAAGTCCACGCTCCTCGGCGTCACAGCCTGCCGCTTGTAAATCCCGAGGGCAACCTACCGCTGGCCACGACTGAATTCGTGGCCGCGGCCCGCGCCCGAGGTGTCGATGCGACCATCGATCAATACCCGTACACCGCCTCGTCCACCGGCATCAACGCGCTGCTGCCCGCATGGGCTCAGGATGGCGGACGACAGGCGACGCTCACGCGGCTCAAGGATCCGGAGACGAGGGCGAAGATCAAGGCGGTCGTGGTCGACAACATCCGGTTCGATCGCGGCGGCGGCGATCCGAAGAACATCCAGATCGCCTCGGCCGGTTTCGATGCGACACTCGCCGGAAAGAACCTCGCGCAGATCACGGCGGCCCGCGGCCTCGAGGTCACTTTCGAAAATGCGGCCGAAACCGCTCTCGACATCATCGAGAAGGGCGGCGCTTCCGCGATCTTCCACGCCATCAATGAGGAGGACCTTGTCCGCATCCTCCGCGATCCGAACTCGATGGTGGCCTCGGACGGCGAAGTCATCCGCTTCGGGGTCGCAGCACCCCATCCCCGCGGGTATGGGACGTTCGTGCGCGTCCTGGGCCGCTACGTGAGGGAACTGAAAGTCATCACGCTCCAAGACGCAATCCGCAAGATGACGTCCTTCCCGGCGCAGCGTCTCGGCCTGCTCGACCGCGGCTTGGTGCG
>CALMBE010000531.1 GCA_937860165.1 uncultured Planctomycetaceae bacterium | reverse complement strand
TAATTGAAAAATGTAAAACAATTTAATCGAGCTATTTTCGTGAAATTGCTTGACGATTGAATCTATCTAGCTAGTGTGCAAGAGGCAGCAGAAGAATCAGGCCGTAGGCTAAACGATTTAATCTAAAGGGTTTTTGCCAGTATCGAATGATTTCAAATACGCCCAAAAAAGAGAAGTTTCTCGACCGGCTCGCCGAAGATAGCGGCGTCGCGATCGTCGTTGTCAACAAGGACTCGAAAGAGATTTCCGCCTCGAATAACAATTCGATGTGCCGCAGCCTAAGCGCGTCAGCAGAATTTGCACCGCGATGCGCCGAATACTGTGGTAAGGCATTTGCCTCGGCGACGGAAGCCGGGAAGGCCGTCCAGTACGAATGTTACGCGGGACTGACCTGCAAGGCAGTTCCTGTTTGGGATGGCGGAAGTCAGTTCGTTGCTATCATTGGACGCACGTTTCTGAAGGCCGAAAATTATCGTGCGGCGACCGAGAGAGCAATCACGGGCGAATGGCGTCAATTCCGCCCGACCGAGTTTTTTGAGAATGTTCTTATCTCGGGCTCGGACGAAAGCCTCGACAGAACTTGCGCGCGTCTGGAAAAATTCTCATACCGCGAACGTAATGACATTCTGGAGATCGAGCAGCTCAGGCTCGAAGAACCAAAGGTCAAGGAATCGAAGCAGCCCGCGGCAAAGGAAGCCGGTCAGCCCGATCCCAAAGAAATCACCAACCTGATAAACAAGTTCAAGACCGAGACCGAAAAGGCCGCGGTGGAACTTCATGCGGCGACTTCGGTCGATGTTCAAAAAGACCCGAAGGCTGCCGGCGAGTGGCGTTCGCTTTTTGGTTCGTTGATGAAGCTGGAATACAGAGATGCATGCAAGAAGATTTTGTCCTATCTGAAGGATCGCTACGCTCTCGGCTCACTTGTCTGGCTCGAACGCCGTGACGACAATCTCGAAGTCCTGGTCGCTCTCGGCTCGCTGGCCGACAAAGCTGTCAAGATTGGCATTGCCGCCGACAATAAACGTTTGGCCGATGCCGCGCGTCGCGAGATGCCGCTTGAATTTCGTGAGCGAAAGAAAGTAGATGGCGTCGATCCAGGCAGTTCGTGCGAGCTCGAGAGCCACAAGCAGAGTGTTCCGATTGGCGCCCGGACTCGCCCCTGCGGGTGCCGATGCCAACAGCAGCGGACCGCCCTGCAAAAGCAGCAGACTCGCGGGAGTTCTATTACCGTCGAGGAGCGCCGCGCGGCCGCGCGCGCTCCGACGGACCGGAACGGTGGTCCCCCTTATGGCTACAGGTGTTTCTCGGGCCCCGCGGGGCCAGGGTGGCAGACGCCAAGTGGCGCCGTGGCTCATGTCAGGCAACCCAATACAAGGTGTTGAGGGGCGTGCGTTAGCATCAAATGATGAGGCTACCAATCCGGCCCACCGTGCTCGTTTCGAGCGGCCTATGATCTCGACGGCGGGCCTTGCGTCGGTCGTCCTCCTGCTGGCGGCAGGGTCGCCGAGCGAGCCGATCGAACGACGACTTGTCCGCACGATCCAAACCGGCGTGCCCCAACAGGTCGAAGTCTCCGAGATCCTCGCCCACGCGAAGGACCCGGAGCAAGACTTCGTCGGCCATGTCCTTGCGCGCTCAGCCCTGGTGGCGGTGGGCCGGGATCAAGGCTTTCCAGATTGGCCCCTCCCCCGGCTACTCGATCGCGTGCTCGATCTAATGCAACCGGGCGGCACGAATGCCTACCCACCTCGACCGACCTTCGAAAGGGGCTTTGGCAGGGATGATCTCGCGTTTCTTCTGGTGTACGCCATGGTGCTGTCTGGTCAGGCCGACGCTGCGGTCACTGTTCTTGAGGCGCGGCTCGCGGAGGAGGACGAGGACGAGTTCGTGCGCGGCGTGGCGCTGCAGGCCCTTCGCAACATCGGCGGGGACAGAGCGAACCGCGTGATTCGGAGAAGGGCGACCCTCGGGAAGGATCGCAACCTCCCCGAAAATCTCATCGCGGACCTTCACTATCCGTTTCTTTCCGAGTTGCAGGAACGTCTGAACCTCGTGCCCCCGGACCAGAGAGGACGAAGGCAGCTCCTGGCCATGGCCCGCGAGGGGTGCGGGGAACGCTCCTCCGTGGCCACGTACTTCCTCGGTTTCGTGGACGAGACCGACAGGCAGGCCGCCACTGAACTGGACTTCCTCCGATCGGAGTCCCGCGTTTCCTGCTTCCACAATCGCTACTTCGCCATCCGCTCCCTGGCGTTGCGCTCGGCCGAGACCATCGACTTCTGGACTTCGTTGCTGCGGGATGAGCGGGACGCCTGGCAGAGGGCCCAGCTCACGCG
>CALMBE010000530.1 GCA_937860165.1 uncultured Planctomycetaceae bacterium | reverse complement strand
ATCACTTGCGGGTCAAGCCGGAACTGCGGAGTACCTTGTTCCGGCCTACCAGCTTTGACTTCAAACGATTCGAGTACCAATTTGTTAGGAAGTGGTGACGCACGGTTAAAACGCGTAAAAAAACTCGGTCGTCGCACAACTGGCAACGACCGAGTGAAGTGAAATTTCAGAGAACTGCAATTTTACGCACGGCGACTGATGCCGAGCAACACCAAACTCAACCCCACCAGGGCCAGCGTGGCGGGTTCTGGAACAATAACGTAACCGGGTGTGCCAATCGATACTTCGTTGTCGGCGTTGGGACCGGTGACAACCCCAGGAAAACCGGCGGTTGTGAAAGCTCCCACGACCGGATCGTAGGATTGGCCGCCGAAAGCAGCCGTGCTGGGATACGTTTCGAAGTCGATCTGGTCCCCGGCAACCACTGGCAGGCTGGAGTCCAGGTACAGGGCCGCGCCGTCACCTCCCGCACCAAGTCCCGCACCGGCATAGGAGCCAACTTGAGGAATGGGGCGAGAACTGGCAGTGATGGGGCCATCCTAACCGTCGTGCCACAGGAACAAGTTCAAGCCGGCAGTTTCGTCTCCGTCGACAAAGATCACTGATTCTCCAGGGGCAATCGACGCGATGCCCAACAGGGGCACCACACTGGCCACGTTCGGTGGGGAATCATCGAAAAAGAGAGTCCCATCGGCCGATGTCCAGGGCATGGAACCGAAGTTGGTGACTTCAAACCAGTCGTCGGTGAGATTGTTGGAGGTGGTATTTCCCGACCAAATTTCGGTGACCTGTAAATTGAAAGACGCCAGCGACTGGCTGGCAAGACAAGCGGCTAGGGCCGCCGCACACAGCAGAATCTTCATTAGCATTTTCTCCTATCGGTTGTATAAGCACAGCACGTACTCCCAGTCTCGTAGGCCAATCGGTGCCATGAGAAATTAGGCATTTCTGACTGACGGGACTTCGACTGGGAGTACTGTAGTGAGTGCCGATTAAGAAGGCATGAAGAAAGTGTTATTTCCTCATGTAGACCGAATTGATGGGGGACCGTTGGGAGAGAGCCTATTGGCAGGGCCGATCAGTTTTTCAAGATGTCATAGGAATTGAGCCGATCCGCGGCGCGCTCGTCATCCCCGCGCAGAGCTTGCCCCTCGCGGAGGCGGGGGCGGGGATCCAGTATTTCACGCTATAACTTCCGCAAATGACAACTAAGTTAAACCGAGAACTGATCGGCTCTGTACAAGCCCTCCGAGGCGTTGCGTGGCTCAGTTCGTGTCTGAGACAATCTCTCCGCCGTCTTTACTGCACAATGCGAAATAGATATTGCGGGGCGTGTCGTCACCCATGAAGTGTACCGAGCCATCGCAACGGAGCGTTTGCACGCCACTAGGATGGTCGGAAAAGAACTCTTCAAAAGCGAAATGATACTTCGGCAGCGGGTTAATCGCTGAAACTGACTCACCGCAGATCGGGGACTCCGGATCAAGCCTGACCCGACTGATATTCTTATCGCTCGGCCAGGCACCGGAAAACTCATCTGTCGAAAGGGTATTCTCGGCTGTGCAGCTCAGGCCCTCCTCGGCCCCGCGACCACTCGATTCTCCGATGAGCATCGTGTAGGTCGCGCCGTCAGTGATTTCCTGATACCGCACCACTGCCGACGAACAAGTATCGCTCTTGTTCAAACACAGCCCGCCAGACTGGAGATACATCAAGACCCCGCGATCTAACTTGAGGCTCGAAAAATTGCTTCCTCCCTCAGTGCCGTAGGCAACTCCCGAAACCGGATTGATTACGTCCCATTCCGGACCACGGATTCCCATGTAATCAATGCACCCGAGTCCGTTGCCAGTATGACCGGCCGCACCCGAGGGAGCGGGGAGGCCCGTGAGACGGCCATCTTGGCCCCGATAATTCTGGAAGCGACCGACACTCGGGCAAAGGTAAGTAGCGATGACGGTATTCGACGGACCGCTGAGGTCGGGCCGATTATTCGGAGCCTCTGTGACTCCGAACTTGAAATCAAACTTATCGAACACCGTCTGCTGCTCAATATAGGGCAAGTGCCAGACTGACCAGGATAGCGCTCGCTTTTCAGACAAACCAGCTGGTTTGAATTGCCCAGGAGGGAAGTGACGCTTGGTGCTCTCGTAGTTGAGCATCCCCAGTCCGATTTGCTTAAGATTGTTCGAGCACTGAGAGCGGCGTGCTGCCTCGCGCGCTGCCTGAATCGCCGGCAACAGCAGTGCGACCAGCACCCCAATGATGGCAATCACCACCAAGAGCTCCACTAACGTAAACGCCCGAACTTTGCGCGCCGGGCGCGGATAACTCATTC